>CAZKPH010000005.1:0-23648 GCA_964554605.1 uncultured Ferruginibacter sp. | reverse complement strand
ACTTCCATCATGGCAGCCAGGTCACTTTGGCGTTGAAATGCTCCCGGATCAATATTGATGAGTTCAAAAAGCTCTTCTGTGTTTACAAGATTGAAATTACCGGCGAGAGCTATATTGAGGGAAGGGACTATATCTCTTTTAATAAAAGGGTGGCAAAATTCCACATTATTCTTTCCTTGTGTACCGTAACGAAGGTGCCCCAATAATAATTCACCAAGAAATTTTACGTGGCCTTTCATTAATCCCGGGTGATTTTTAATATCCGGCAAATGTTTCTCTATTTCGTCTATTTCCTGGCTGATTTGATGAAAAATATCTGCAATAGGCTGGCTGTTACTACTGCGGATCCGGTGCATATACGGATGCCCGGGTTCGATATTTAATTTAACGGTAGCTACGCCTGCACCATCCTGTCCACGGTTATGTTGTTTTTCCATTAATAAGTAAAGCTTATTAAGGCCATATAAAACAGAACCGAATTTTTGCTGATAATAACTTAGAGGTTTACGAAGGCGAATAAAAGCAAGGCCACATTCATGTTTTATTTCGTCGCTCATGGGGAAAAATGAGGCACAAAGTTACAATTTAGATTAAAAGGTACCAATAAAAATCCCGGCGAATGCGCCGGGACGGGGGGAAAATAGTATAATAATTAATTATAATCCACTAAGGCAAAGCCCGATTTGAAATGGGTGCAATACCGGGCCGGCGCCATCTTTTAATAATGCACTAACCTGGTAGGAGCCGAACAAAGAAAAATTTCCTATACCCACACGGGCTGTTCCGCATACTCTTGTACCACTAAGAAAATTACGTTTGTTTTCTTTCTCAATATAATTGTTTAGTGTAGTTCCATATTTATTTTGTAAGGATTTCCCTTTAGTATGAGCCGAAAGTATTGTACCCACTTTTGCACCAATAGCAATTTTCCAGCTTTTCTTTTCATTTTCAGGATTGAAAGTGTAGCGTAATTCTACAGGAAGTTCAAGAAATGCTGTTGTTAATTTGTATTTTTTGAAATGATCCGTAGAATCAAGGCTGGTAAATGGAAGCATATTGCCGCTGGCATTGAGGTTAACATCCATTTTTTTAAAAAAGATATTACTGCTTCCTATGCCCAACCCAAAAGCGACGCTCCAGCGGGGATCTGTTTTAAAAGGCTTATTTAACATGAAATACATATTCAATCCCCTGGAAAAGCCTTTCATGTGGCTACTGATGCTATCTGGTGCTCCTGCCCAGTGGTCGCTGCTGATCTGTACCAATAAATGATCTCCGGGAGCATCGATACTCACTTTGCTCCAATCTTTCTTTTTTTTCTGAGCCATTGTTGTGCCGACGGCTAGTACAGCTACAAGAATGAGAATTATTTTTTTCATATTTTATTACGCAGACAAAAATAACTGCCAAATGGGTTAATGAAAGGTTAAAGAAGGCATAAAAAATTACCCGAATAAAATCGGGCTAAATTTTGTAGGCCCACCTTGCCAATTCCTGTTTTATTTTTTTAAATGTTATCCAAATAGTATTTGACGTTTTCATGCTGTCAGGCACGCTGCGAAACTACGCTGAAAAATATTCTTACTGAAAAAAATTTAAAAGCCTTGAAATTTGCCGTCATTTGGATAAATATATAGAATAAGTATTTAATAATCAATTTTATATAATTTATTTAAATTTATATAAAATACTGTGCAAATACCCGAGCCTCGCTTTTATTTGAGAAGCACTAAAGCTACAGAGACAACCTTGATTTGTATACAGGTCAAGTACTGTGGATAAAGAATTTTATATCATAAGGTGAAAAAGCTATACCCCATGAATGCGATTTTAAGCGTCAACAGCTAAACAGAAAAAGTAAGCCCCGTGTGTATAACACGGAGTTTTGTATATAGAGTTGTTATCACTTCAACTCCTGCTATTTTTTCCCCGTTTTTTTTCTCCTGGGCAGAACGTTATTTTGTTCAGGCTGCGATTTATGAGAAAGCAATTCTGTCTGGGAAGGGTCTTTCGGTTTTGTCAAATAATCAATACTCTTTGTTTCGGGTTTGCCCCATTCGGCGGCATGAAGATAATAGCCCACAAACTGAGGTTCTTTCGGTACTTCAGCCACCACTCTGTGGCTTTGTGCATATTTATCATTACGGATGCCCGTTACCTGCCAGCTTACTTTTACATTTGGAACACTGGTTTGAATAACGAATTTATTCTCGCTTACTTCTTGTTTCACTATAGCCTGAGCAAAAGTCCCTATTGTTGTTAGCTGATACTTATAATCTTTATTTTCCGCCTCGAAATATGATGGAAGTGTTACAGTGGCAAGACCGAATGCATTAGTGGTAATGTTACCGTTGTATATATTCATCATATCAGGGCTTTCAACAAAACTGTGATAGAGATATTTGTTTTCCGGATCTAAAGGATGGTCTATTTTGAACGTTCCGCTCCCTTTAGAAATAGAGCCTGTTACCTGCACATTTCCTGAAAAATAGCCGGCGTAGTTAGTAGAAGCACCGGAAGCAAAACCATAAACACCATAGCGGACGTTTGGTACGGTTGCCCCACCTACTGTCTTGGCGTTACCATAAATTCCGTAAGTATTACCTATGCCCGTAGTGGCAGCAAAAGAAGCATTTTTATTATACCCCACAACTCCTATGCCACCAACCGATGCTCCCATTACCCCTACTGTATTTGCGGAGCCATATACACCTAAATCCTGATTGCCAACGCCAAACGTGGCATTTGCATCCTGATTATTCACCCCCTGATAACCCAGGCCTTGTACGCCTGTGCCGTAATTGGATGTACTATATGTACCCAATACACCCCCCTTTAGAGAACCCTGTGATGTATAGGAATAGCCGTAAATTGCGGCAAATGTATCTACAGCCGGAACCGGGGTTGGGGGTTGAACAACAGTAAGCCTGCTGGTGGGGGTAGTTGTTCCTATTCCCACGCTTTGCGAAATAACCTGATGGCTGAGAAAAAAGCATACCAGCCCAAAAAACAACTTCTTTTTTTGCATAACAATTAGTTTGATTAAAAAAATAAAGGCGGGAAGATTAAAGACGTATTTAATAGGAAGAATAGATCGCCATAAAATTACTCATATCTTTTAAAAAAAAACCTATTGTTCCGTTTTTTTTAAATATAACCCTGTAATACCTGTCACATACCGAAAAAATTGTTAGTCTTAAAAACTAATGGCTTATCGGTTATTAGGTTCTCACTTGCTTTTTGTTCAATCTGGTACTCTCGTTGTGATTTGCTTTCAAATTTGTAACTAACTTAATCAGGTAGACAATCCACCAAGCCCTTTTAATTAACCTGTATTTCAGTTTAAGCGAATTACCTCTATTGGGTCTATGATTTTTCATAAGGCCAATAGGGGCTACTAAGTATAAAAAAATTTTCGGATCGACCAAATTCGCTCAAAATTTTTTAAATCAATATAGGGGTCATGAAAAATTTAAAAGTATTTTAAACCTCTTAGTAAGCCCCGCCTAAAGAAAATTCCAAATTTGATGATGGATTATCTATAATTTTTGTCAAACTACTTTCATCAATTGAACAGGTGTAGATATAATTATTTTTCGAGGAACTTGTATCCACAGTACATTATAGCGATGAGAAAGTAGAAAGAAAATGGGAAAGTTATTATGAAAAGAAAGAAACAACAACCTTACAGAAGGAAGATAAAATGTACCGATGAAAAAAATTTCTTAAGCTGTTAAGGCTACGAAATGTTTTTAATCTACAACCTTAACTTTGCAATGTAACCCTATTTCAGGATGAGCCACATTCAGAAAAAACAAATGTCATATGGTGGGGCCCTCTCTCTTACCGGATTATCAAATTACCTTGTATCAAAAAGCGTTTTCCGGCAACAACGGTAATTCTTGCACCCGGAGAAATTGTTTGAAGAGAATTTAAAATACAATCAGCACCCCAATTCGGATCTATTATAATTTCATCATTCGAGGGCAAAACAGCCGGAGGTTTCTGACCGTTCAACCAATTGGAATAAAGTGTCCAGTCCCCGGAACCAATAAATGTATATATCGTTTTACCGACGAAGGTAAACGACTGACCCAGATCATTAATACCCAGACTATCAATCCAGACATTATTATTTGCAAGCCTTACCGAATATGCGGGTTTATCAGACAGGGAAGTATTTATGTCTGGCAATTTCAGGTAAGCGGAGTAATCACCACTAGGCAGTTCGGCTAAATTTATACTCTGCACTAAACTGACTGTATCTGCCCAAGTTCTAAAATCGGTATTCATTAAAAAAGGATAGTAAATATTAGTTGATCTATTTTTTAGCAACAGATAGGTGTTTCTTTCATTGAATGCTTTTGCAAATCCGGTATTTTTAAGCCTGATGTTTACACTTAAATTATTTCCGGAGTTCAAAAAAGAAGAGTTTATCAAACTTATCCTGTAGCCCATTTTTTTTATAATCGTTGAATAATACCCGGAACTGATCCAGTTGTTAAATACCGGTTCGTAATAATCCCGGTTTAATGTTGACCAATTTGCCAGATCTAGTTCAATAAGTGCATTACTGCCGTTTGTTCGTGGAGCATTTATTCCGTTTGATTCACCGGTCATTGGAGTAAACCGGGTTTCGTTTGACAGATAGGTATAGTCTGCTGTACCAACAGGATTCTGGAATTCGCTGTTCACACTAAACGTTCCCATATCTCCCCAGCTATTCAGAAAAGCATCGTCGTAAAATCCTATCCGAGCTTTTGCGGTATTCTTATATGCTGTCTGGTCATTCAACAGAACCGATCCATACATTGTTTGTTTATACAATGGTGTCCGGAGCATGATGTACATATCACCCGGGGTTGTGGCCAGCATCGAATCCACGATCTCTTTCCGGTTTAGCAGTTGTGTCGCATTAATACTGCCTTGATCTCCCAATTCTGTTGAATTAGTATAATACCATTCACCCCATGTCCCAATGAATCCGGCTTCGTAGCAAAGAATCACATCTTTATTACTGCTCAATACCGGGCCTAACTGTTGAATATGTTGCAGTATCTGTACTTTGGAAGGTTGTTGCTGTTGTGCCGATTCTGATTCACTGTAATCAAATCTTACTATGCATTTCAATCCGGAATTTCTGATCACATTGAAATCCTGCTGAATGTTATTAAGATATTTTGCTGAGATAGCGGAGTTAAAAAAAGCCTTTAGCAAAAATACCCTGTAGATCACCGTTATTTTATCTGAATCGTTTCTCCAGCCTTTCAATTCATTCTGATCAAGATTGGTATAACTGGTTGACGAGTTATAATTATCATCTGTAATGGAATATTTATGAAAGCCTCTTTCCGGATTTGCAATAACGTCTGGTGATTCTGAATAACTAACTACAATTTGTGCTTGAATAAAAAAGGGCAAACAAATAAAAATGAACAGATTTGTAAACAAGATGGGCTTAAGATTCACAGGAAGCAGTTTTGACAAATCTATAGTATTCTTTTCAGAATCTGAAATGAAACTGTTGACAGAATACGGCTATCTGTTTTAATGAAGAGTATTTCTTTGTCTATACTCTCCTTTTAATTCATCCAACACAAAAGTTGCAATGTAAGTACTCCTAATAAGCAGCCACTTCAATAGAAGGTTTTACTTCATCCGGTCATAGCGACCAAACATTACGCTGGTAATGCATCAAGTATACTTTCCCGGCTGATTATTATTTGGTCCAATGGAAAAATTTTTTTATTAAAAAACTTCATCGTAATATTGCGATTAATATGGGAGCAAGCAAAACATCCGAATATAGCCAGAAAGAAATTATACTGGCAAAATATGCCAAAGCCATATCACATCCGGCAAGGGTGGCAATACTTAATTTATTGTCGAAAAAGCAGGCTTGTATCTGCGGGTCAATAGTAGAGGAATTGCCCATCTCTCAGTCAACAGTTTCGCAGCACTTAAAAGAATTAAAAGATGCTGGTTTGATAAAGGGGGAAATTGATGGTGTTTCTATTTGCTATTGTATTAATGAAAGGGAATGGAATAAAGTTGCCGCTGCCCTGAATGAATTGTTTGGCAGGCCGGTTGTGAACAAAACAAATTGTTGCTAATTTTTTTACCCATATTGATCGGTATTTTACGATAAAATAAAAACAAGAAATATGCAAACAGATGAACAAATAAAAGAAATGGTAAAGCAGAAATACAGCGAAATTGCTTTACAAAGTAAAGACACCAATGCAACTTCCTGCTGTGGCTCTGGCTGTTGTTCTACCGAAGTATATACAATCATGTCGGATGATTACAGAGAATTGGAAGGATATAACCCCGAGGCAGATCTGGGGTTGGGCTGTGGATTGCCTACTCAGTATGCCAAAATTAAAAAGGGCGATGTGGTAATAGACCTGGGGAGTGGTGCCGGGAATGATTGTTTTATTGCCCGCCATGAAACAGGCGAAACAGGAAAAGTGATCGGTGTTGATTTCACTCCGGAAATGATAAGCAAAGCAAGGTATAATGCTGAGGTAAGGGGCTTCAATAATGTAGAGTTCCGGCAAGGCGATATTGAAAAAATGCCTGTTAGTGCCAATGTTGCCGATGTGGTTGTAAGCAATTGTGTATTAAACCTGGTGCCGAACAAACTCAACGTATTTAAAGAGATATACCGGGTATTAAAACCAGGAGGGCATTTCAGCATATCCGATATTGTATTAACCGGGCACTTGCCGGAAAAAATAAAATCAGCAGCAGAAATGTATGCAGGGTGCGTAGCCAGCGCCATACAGAAAGATCAATATATCGGGTTTATCCGGCAGGCCGGGTTTAAAGATGTCGTACTGCAGAAAGAGAAGCCCATTATTGTGCCGGACGATATTCTCCGGGGGTATTTAAATGAAGATGAAATAGCCGGATACAAAAAAATGGGGGAAATAATTTATTCAATCACGGTATATGCCGAAAAACCGGCAGGAGAAACAACATGTTGTTCTCCCGGTTCGGGTTGCTGTTAACTATCAGATACAGGTATGTCAGTAAAAAATTGCGCTCCGACCCACGAAAGAAAGAAGTTGGCTTTTCTGGACAGGTATTTAACATTATGGATTTTCCTGACAATGGCTTTGGGGGTTTCTATAGGCTGTTTCAATGCCAATATTTCCGTGTACATAAATTCTTTTTCTGATGGCACAACTAATATTCCACTCGCAGTTGGATTAATCCTAATGATGTACCCGCCTTTTACAAAAATCCGGTATAATAAGCTAAAAGAAGTATTTGGCAATTTGAAGGTTCTAAGCATTTCACTGTTGCTTAATTGGGTTGTAGGCCCGGTTTTAATGTTTACCCTCGCAATATTATTCCTGCACAATTACCCTGGCTACATGACAGGTTTGATCCTGATTGGTTTGGCGAGGTGTATTGCAATGGTAATAGTATGGAATGAATTAGCAGGAGGCAGCAGAGAATATGCTGCAGGCCTTGTGGCATTAAATAGTATTTTCCAGGTGCTGTTTTATAGCATATATGCCTTTCTTTTTGTAACGGTTTTGCCTCCCTTGTTTGGGTTCAAAGGTTCACTGGTCAATATTACAATTGGCCAAATTGCCAGGAGCGTATTCATTTATTTGGGTATCCCGTGCATTGCCGGTTTTTTAACAAGGCAGGTGTTAATATATGCGAAAGGAGAAAATTGGTACCGGGCTAAGTTTATTCCATTTGTGTCGCCGGTAACATTAATTGCTCTTTTGTTTACAATAATAATAATGTTTAGCCTGAAAGGCAAAATGATTGTTCAGATACCTCTAGATGTAATAAGGATCGCACTTCCGCTGGTTGTTTATTTTGTAATCATGTTTTTTATCAGTTTTTTAATTGGGAAAAAATTAGGTGTAGATTATTCTACAAACACTTCTATAGCTTTTACGGCTGCCGGAAACAATTTTGAACTGGCCATTGCAGTGGCAATTGGAGTTTTTGGAATTAACAGTGGCCAGGCATTTGCAGGGGTTATTGGCCCTTTGGTTGAAGTCCCTGCTCTTATTATTTTAGTGAATGTTGCTTTCTGGTTAAAGACTAAACTTTATAATAAATAAAAATGAAACAAAATAAAATCCTGGTATTGTGTACCGGCAATAGCTGCCGTAGCCAGATGGCACATGGTTATTTGCAATATTTTGCGGGGGGCATGGCCGAAATATTCAGCGCAGGGGTAGAAACACACGGTGTAAACCCTGCAGCAATAGCATGTATGAAAGAAGACGGAATAGATATTTCACATCATACATCAAACAATGTTTCAGAATATTGGGGTATTGATTTTGATTATATAATTACCGTTTGCGATAATGCAAAAGAACGCTGCCCGTTATTCCCCGGAAAAGCACAAAAGTTTCATTATAATTTTCCTGATCCGGCCAAAGCAACAGGCTCGGCGGAAGAAATAAAAAGAGAATTTACCCGTGTCAGGGAAATGATAAGGAGCTACTGCTCGGAATTTGTAACAAAATACCTGCATTAGCAGGCGCTGGCTGTTATTATTGGGTATTGACGGGATAGTTTTACTGGTTAATGAAGAAAATACTTCATTTATAAAAAAAGTCTTACATTCGTTCATTGTTGTGTATTTTATACACAATAACTTTTCCTTTGTTTTACGTTGGCGGGGCCCGTTTTTCAGATCCGGTGTATTAGTGGCAAGAACCGTTTCCTCTTTTTTTAACTATTGCATTATGAAAAAAAATTTCCTGTTCATCATTTTATGTACGCTTTTTTCACTTACGGCAAAATCTAATACGGCAACAACAGTCTCTATTCAGGTCATTAATTTGCCCGACGGACTGGAAGGACAATCCATTGCATTTGTTGGTAATCTTAACGGATGGAATAACACTACTGCCGTTGCACAGGTAACCGGGCATACGCTTTCCTATTATTTTGATAGCCCCACCCTTACTGCACTTACAAGCGAATGGATTGATGCTCCGGCAGGGGCCAATGCAGGGTTTAGGTTCGTAGCATCCAGCACATGGAATAATAAGGTCATCGCCTATTTTCAGACAAACGACGGCAATTTCAGGCTTGCCCTAAATGAAAATATGAATAACCTGGTGGTAATCGATGCTAAGAATGAAGCAGTGCCTATACTGGATCAGGATAAATGTGTTACCGTTAATGGTGTATGCAATGATAACACGCCTATGAACAGGATCGACCCTACGCGGTTCTCATTTCCCGGAGGGAAATGGAAAGCATTGATTATGGGATACGATGATGGCGGATATCAGGACAGGACACTCGTTGGTATCTTTAACACCTACAATATCATCGGTTCTTTTTTCCTCAATTCAGGATTGCTGGGAAACTCCGATAAAATTACCTCCGGGGAAGTGGCTACACTTTATGGAAATAACGAAGTAGGGCTGCATACAGTAAGCCATCCTTATCTCGAATCGCTGAATGATTATGACCTGTATCATCAGATTGCAGATTGCCAGTCTGTTATTTCCGGGCTGGTAGGATATAAAGTTACCGGTATGGCCTATCCTTTTGGTACGTATGATAAACGCACCCTGAAAATATTAAATGACCTCGGAATAGCCTACTCAAGAACCACAATCAATACTTATAGTTTGGATATCCCGTACGACCTCCCCGGAGATCTGTTGCGCTGGAACCCTACCTGTCACGATTCGCAGGGAGACTATTGGGCTACACAATTAATTAATTGGGACAAGCAACAAATGGCTCTGCTCTTTTTGTGGGGCCATAGCTGGGAACATACTTCCGACTGGACTTCCCTTACCAATTTATGTGCAAAGCTTAGCAACAAGAGTGATATATGGTATGCAAAAGCATGGAGCGTTGCTCATTACCTGACAGCCGTGTCCAATATTATCCGCATTGGAGATAATGGCTATTATAACCCCTCCAAAGATGTTTCCGTATGGGTAAAAACCATTGACGGGATTAAGGAATTGAAACCCCTGCAAACCATTAGCGACGTATTTTACAAATCGGATACATCATCTGTTATCAAAATTTGCCCGGAAGCAGGCTCGGGGGTAAGACAGTCGGATATATCCGGAAGCAACTATCAATGGCAGGTAAACACAGGCAATGGAAACTTTACAGATCTTACCGACAATACAAATTTTTCCGGCACCCAAACGGCAACGCTTCATTTTAATTCGCTTCCTTCATCTTATTACGGGTATCAGTATCGCTGTGTAGCCGATGGAGCGTATAGTAAAGTTTTTAACCTCAGTTTTTCAACAACATGGACAGGCGCCGTCGATTCCTTATGGGAAAACCCGGCAAACTGGAACTGCGGTTCAATACCCGATGCCAATACGGATGTATTTATAGATAAAGGCAAGGTTTCCTTAAACTCAAATACCACCATCAGAAGCCTGGCAGCACAGCCCGGCGCAAAAGTTACCATCTCAAACAATTACCGGTTTACAATTTTACATTAGGGGCTGTCGGCATCTGTAAAAAAACCATCATCAGCTCCGGCTGTACACTGCTGCTCCGCCACAAATCCCGTACACAGGCCTTCAGCGGGGCATTCGTTGCCATCCGGCAGCCCATCGGCAGCATATATTTTCCCTACTGATTTTTTTACGGCAGGGGCATGTCTTATATCCCAGGCCAGGTTTCGCTTGAGTTAATATGATGCGATAGTTCGTTCCGCACACAACGGGAAAAGATTTTCCCATTTGTAAGATTATTGGCAGAAATTCGTTGCTGAAATTTTAAACAGAAAACTATGGAAAAATTTAACGTTAAAGCATTTGGAACAGAATCCCCTCAGGCAGATTTAAAACAAATGAATATTGAACGAAGGCAGGCAACCCCCAAAGATGTTGAAATTGATATTTTGTATTGTGGCGTTTGCCATTCAGACCTTCATACCGCTCGCAACGACTGGGGCGGGACAAAATACCCCACAGTACCGGGGCATGAAATTGTCGGAAGAGTAACGAAAGTAGGAAATGAAGTAACAAAATATAAAATAGGCGACCTGGCTGCGGTGGGCTGTTTGGTCGATTCCTGCCGGGAATGCGAAAGTTGCAAACATGACCTGGAGCAATATTGCCTGAATGGGTTTACCGGCACCTACAATGGAGCAGATAAACATTTAGGCGGCTATACCTTTGGAGGGTATTCAGAAAAAATTGTGGTAAATGAGCATTTTGTTCTAAAAGTACCGGAAAACCTCGATCTCGCAGCTGTTGCCCCGTTATTATGTGCGGGGATCACTACATGGTCTCCACTCCGGCACTGGAATGTTGGCAAAGGGGCAAAAGTGGCGGTTATTGGTTTGGGCGGCCTCGGGCATATGGCAATCAAACTGGCAAAAGGTTTAGGAGCAAATGTTACCCTTTTTTCACGTACACCTGCAAAAGAAAAAGATGCGCTTCAACTGGGAGCCGATGAAGTGGTCATTTCTACTAAAGAAGAACAGATGCAAAAAGTAAAGGGGAAATTCGATCTGATTATAGACACGGTTCCTTATGTACACGATCTGAATATTTATATTCCGTCGCTTACCATAAACGGAACGCTTGTTCTTGTAGGGTACCTTGGTAAATTAGAACCAATGCTGCATACCGTTCCTATGATTATGGGCAGGAAATCCATAGCAGGGTCTGTGATCGGTGGTATTGCGGAAACACAGGAATTGCTTGATTTCTGCGGAAAACACAATATTGTTTCCGAGGTTGAAATAATAAATATGCAGGATATCAACCAGGCCTACGAACGTATGTTAAAAAGCGATGTCCGTTATCGGTTCGTCATCGATATGAAATCGCTCAAAAACAACTGAGAGAATTAATGGTATAAGAATGCCTGCTTTTTGTGCAGGCATTCCTATATTTTCGATATTGCAATAAAACCCTTACTTAGGGATCAGGTTATTTTTTCAATTCCATAATATTTTTTTTTGCCTTTTGTTTTGCTTCATCATCTCCGTATTTTTCGGTGAGTTCATAATATTTAATCGCATTTGTCCTGTCTCCTTTTAATTTATAAGCTTGGGCAATATTATTCAGTACAATAAAGTCTGTAGGGTTTAGTTTCTCTGCTCTCAGCAAATAAATAAGCGCCCTGTCAAATTCTTCTCTTAGCAAAAGCGCAACAGCAGTGGTTGATAATATTTCTATTTTATCAGGATAATATTTAATCGATTCTTCTCCAATCTGTATCATATCCGGCAGCAGGCTGTCGTTTTCGGTTTCATACAGTTGCCTCAGGTAATCCTGGATGGCATTTAACATGAAATTTTCGGCATCATCCAATTGCCGGTTTTCTGTCCAGCGCCATTTGTTCTTGTTTATGGCGGAGTAATCAATCGTTTTGATTATTTCCTTTTTGAAATTTTCATAATCTTCGATAATTCCCAGCACATAACATTTCCCGAAGCGGATATCCAGCCTGTCAGGGAATTTTGATATTCCCGTATCAATATACTTGAAGGCAAGTTTCAGTTTTTCAGGATGGAAACTTGTGTTGGCAAACATATAACCGGCAACATCTCCTGTACTGTCGGTAAACTGAAGTGCATCTTTTTTCCCTGGATTTTCACGTTCAAGTGATATAATTTCTTTTTTGCTTGCGGAGAAGTAATAATTGAAAGCACAGGTGTATAATTCAGGGTCATCCGGGTTTACTTTTTCCCATTCCGTCAATAGGAGTTGTATCTTGGCGGTATCGTTCGATTTAAAAAATTTTTTGAATTTTTCGTAATTCGTTTGGCTGAATGCTCCTAAGGAAAGGAGTAGTAAAACAAACAGCGTGTATATTTTTTTTATCATCCCCGTGTAGCTATTTGATGCAAACATATAACACACACCTTGCATTTGCCAATATTCTGGCAGTTTATATTGAAGTATATCAGTTTATTCTATCCATTCCCATTTACTGAACATAGCTGCCTGCCCCAGATATTTGTTTTTTTCATCCGAAACGTTCCAGATAATTGCGTCGATTATGTAAAAACGTTTTCCGGTCTTGCTTATACGTATACCCCTGTAGGTATCAATATATCCTTTCTTTCTGGCTGCTTGTAATAATGTTTCTCTTTCCTCTCTACTAATGGGTTCAGCACTCAGCCGGGAAGGCAGTTGTGTAAACTCTTCCCAGCCCATTTCCCAAAGTTCTTGTGCTTTCAGGTTGGCAAAATTAAATACAGGGTCTGCATCGGTATTATGTGAAACAATAACAAAAGGGGCATGGTATATGGCATGGAATAAGTCGTATCCACGCAGAGGGTTGTTTATAATCTTTTTGCCAGACAAAAGCTCCCAACTAAGTTGAAGATGTTCGCAATGTTTGATAATTTCAGCGTTCATAGTCCATCATTACAAATCTGGAATACGAAAATACAGTTTGTGATACATTCATACTCTATGTGCTGCTGATTCCGTCAGGCAGCAAGCAGAAAATAAAAAGCCAAAACATTTTAGTTTCGGCTTTTTTGTGAAATATAGAGAATATCCTTAGTTAAACAACCCTCCTTTTTTCAGGTCACGTTTACTCTCTCCTATTTTAAACCCATTCTGGAAAAGCTGGATCAAATAAGTGCCTTGCGCAAAATTATTATCCGGCACAAAAGCAAATTCTACTTTTGTACGCTTTGCTGTTTCCAGGTTTACCGGTACTTTAGCAGTAAATGTTTTGCTTTCTCCTTCCCGGGTAGTAAAATTGCCCGACCCTGATTTTTCCGAAGTGATAAGTTTCCCGTCGGGCCCGGTTACACATACATAAATATCAGTAGATCCCGGCTGGACGATCCTGTTATCAACATCAAAAGAGATCACAAATTTGTCTACTTTTTTAGCAGTACTTGTGATTTTTTCCTTACCGTTATGCGCAATTTTTATTGGTGTTATTTCAATATTATAAGCATTCAAAGTAGATGCAATATCTACTTTCTTTTCCAGTTCCGTTTTAGCGGCATTGGTAGAAGAAAGGTCCTGGGTTAGTTTTTCTTTTTCCTGCGTAAGGGTTGCTTTTTCTTGTGTTAATGTTTGGTTTTCCTGGGTAAGCCTTGCTACTTCGGCAGCCATACCTGTGATTTTATCATTTAATTCGGCAATAAGGCTTTTGGCTTTTTTCAGTTCACTGGTAGAAGCATTGCTTTTATTGAGGATGTGCCGTATCTCTTCTTTTGCTTTAGCAATCTCCTTATCATTGTCGCTTAGTTTTCCTTCAAGAGAGGAGTTGACAGAATGAAGAGAGTCAATCCTTACCAGCGATTGGTCAAAACTTTTTTGCAGTTCGCTTTTTTCAACAATGTCTTTGGCAATTACGGTAGCCTGTTCTTTGATGGTGTTACTGGTTTTGTTTTTGTCTGCAATGGTATAAATACTTAGCCCGGCCAGCGCTGCAGCTAATACCCAGATGATGGCATTTTTATAATTTTTTCGGGAGCTTTGGTCTCCGGCAGAAGGAGTGTTTTCAAAATTTGATATTGTCATAGTATAAAAATTTAATAATTAAATAAGGCAAACAAGGGAACAGCATACGCAGAACCCCTAACCCACAATCATGCCAGATTTTATATTTAACATAATTGTTAATGGAAAGCAATTTGCCGGTACAAATAAATAACATTTCTTTCAGACTGAAATGATATTATGCAGCCTGTTATATCTTTGTGAATACTTTTAGGCAATGCATATAAGATTTTAATATCAGCAATTGTTTTCGTCTTTCCTTTTTGATCTCCCATAGGTATTTAGCAATAGAGTATTAATTTTTAAATATTTAATTGTGAGAAAAATTATTTTTATTATGCTGTCTGGTTTCTTTCTGAATCCGCTTTATGCGCAACACAGCCTCGAAAAAATATGGGAAACGAAACCCGCTTTGAAAGTGCCCGAATCAGTATTACTGGATAGTACGCACAACATATTGTACGTATCTAATGTTGACGGCAGTGAGCCCTGGGCTAAGGACGGTAAAGGTTCAATTGCCAAAGTATCTGTGAAAGGCGGCATTATTGATCCTGAATGGATAAAAGGCCTTAACGGGCCCAAGGGAATGGGGTTATACAAAAACCGGTTATATGTGGCTGATATCACTGAAGTAGTTGAAATAGATATTACAAAATCAAGCATTGTACGCAGGATTCCGGTACGAGGGTCGCAGAACCTAAACGATATTTCAGTGGATGGCAAAACAGGAGCCATATATGTTTCCGATTCAAAAGAGAGATCAGTATACAGTATCAGGCAGGGTAAAATTGAAAAGATAATTGATAGTTCTGCTTTCTCTCTGCCTAACGGTGTTTTGAGGTCTGGTTCTGTTTTGTATATACTGGACGACGGCACTTTATATAAATATACCGGTACTATGCCGTTGACTAAAATAGCCGTAGGAATGGAAGGTGGTACAGATGGCGTTGAGAAGGTCGGTGAAAATGAATTTCTGGTTACCGGCTGGTTTGGCGTAATCTACTATGTACACGAAAACGGCTCAACCGAAAAATTACTTGATACGCGGGGCAAAAAGATCAATGCTGCCGATCTGGCTTATGATGCCACACATAAAATCCTTTATGTGCCTACCTTTTGGGCCAATACAGTAGTTGCTTATAAACTAAAATAACCTGACAGGCTTATAATAAACCCGGGAAATATTTCTCCCGGGTTTATTATGGAAAATATTTTACCGTATCACGGCAATAGAACCACTTATCGGCTTTTTGTCGGAACTCAGTTTGATGATCCAATAGTATGTACCTTCCGGAACAGGGGTGCCTTTATATTTCCCATCCCAGGGTTGGGAGGCATAGCTTCCGTGCGATGCTTCAAATATCATCTGTCCATATCTGTTGAAAACGCTTACTTCTGCCTGCGGGTAATCTTCCAGGTTAGTTATAACCCAGGTGTCATTCAGCCCGTCTCCGTTTGGAGAAAAAGCATTTGGAACGATAATTTCCTTAACAACAAATACTTTTACTTCATCGCTAGCCGTACAGCCGTATTTGGATGTTACGGTAAGTGTATATATCTGGTCAGACAAAGGAGATACTGTTGGTGTAAGTGTCCCGGCCCCGGTCATGGATATCGTTGGACTCCATACAAATTTGATTCCGTCTCCGGTTGCTACACCATCCAGTTTTACGGATTGACCAAGTAGTAATTCTTTATCTCTGCCTGCATTTACAAAAGGGTTGTCTGGCAAGGGGCTCATAGTAATATTTAGTGCCCCGGATGTACAGCCTGTTAAATTGTCTTTCGCAGTAATTGCATAGTTAGTATTGGGGGTCAGCCCGCTGTAAATTTTATTGCCCTGGTAGTTTGTACCGTCGATGGAATACAAAATATCGGATCCTGTCGGCGAAGAAATTGTTATGGTACCAGTAGGGACAAGGCAGGAGGGTGGTGTGCTTATCAAAGCAACAGGTGTTGCCGGTGGTGCAGGGAGGCTGTTAACAGCTATTGATTTGGCTGCCGAAACGCATCCCGTTGCACTATTCCTTGCCGTTAGTGAATAAGTTGTGCCTGGTGCCAGGCTGGAAAAAGTAGTCCCGGGCTGAAAGAAAGTACCATCCTTGCTATATTCAATTGAAGCTCCGGTTGGGGCGCTGATTACGATCGTTCCGTCAGGGCTTGTACAACTGGGTTGTATTGTTACGCTTGCTGTTGGAGTAGCAGGAATATTGCCAATCGTTATTGTTGCCGTCTGCCCGCTGATAGTGCTGTTACAAGTAGTAGTGCTTGCATCTTTAACATTAGTTAGGGCATATACAAAAGTACCTGCACTGTTTGTCGGTGCGGAGATAGTCGCACTGTTGCTGCTTGTAGTAGTAACAGTTAGCGGAGCGCCGCCATTGATAGTATAAGTAAAAGTATATGGCGCCGTCCCGTTTGTTGCAGTAAAAGTAATACCGGGGGCACTAGTATTTTGGCATACATTAGCCGTTCCGCTGATTGTGCCTGTCGGCAAAACATTTACCACAACTGTTGCTGTTTGTCCAGAAATGGCATTTTCACAAGTAGTAGTGCTTGCATCTTTAACATTGGTTAGGGCATATACAAAAGTACCGGTAGTGCTTGTCGGTACCGCAACGGTAGTACTGTTGCCGCTTGTAGTAGTAACAGTTAGCGGAGCGCCGTTGTTGATAGTATAAGTAAATGTATAAGGGCTGGTTCCGTTGGCGCCTGTAAATGTAATGTTAGGCGATGCTGTATTTTGGCAGGCAGATCCGCTGCCGCTGATTGTTGCCGTGGGCAATGGGTTAATAGTTACAGTGGCTTGGTCAGTGCATCCTGATGAAGTTGTGTATGTAATTATACTGCTTCCGCCTGAGGCGCCCGTTACAGTTCCGGAACTGGCATTAATTGTAGCAACAGAAGTTGTGGCGCTGGACCATGTACCGCCAGAAATAGAAGCGGATAAAGTGGTAGTAGCATTTACACAGGCCGTTAATGTCCCGCTGATAACAGGCAAAGCATTTATCGTTACTGTAGCAGAGGCTTTGCATCCCGATGCTGTTGTATAGGTAATTAAACTGGTTCCCGATGAAACTCCCGTTACAATACCGGTTGAGGCATTGATGGTAGCAACCGTGGTTGTGGCGCTGGACCATGTACCGCCGGAAATAGAAGCGGATAAAGTAGTAGTAGCATTTACACAGGCCGATAATGTTCCGCTGATAACAGGCAAAGCATTGACAGTAACAATGGCAGTAACCGTGCATCCAGTGGTAGGAGCAGTATAAGTGATTACACTGGTACCGGAGGCCACACCGTTAACTACACCCGTATTGGGATCAATAGTCGCTACAGTAGTCGTCCCGCTGAACCATGTGCCGCCGGAAATAGAAGCGGATAAAGTAGTAGTAGCATTTACACAGGCCGATAACGTTCCGCTGATAGCAGGCAGAGGATTTACGGTAAACGATACTGTTTTACTATTACCGCCTAGTGTATAGGTAATATCACTCGTGCCTGCAGCAATGCCTGTTACGATTCCTGTAGAAGCATTAACGGTGGCGATTGACGTAGAGGAGCTGGACCATGTACCGCCGGAAATATTAGCGGTTAATGTGGAAGTACTATTTACACAAGTAGACAAAGTACCACTAATATTTGGAATTGCACTTACAGTTACGGTTGCGGTAGCATTACATCCTGAGGCCGTTGTGTAAGTGATCACACTGGTGCCTCCGGCTACTCCCGTAACCACGCCTGTACTTGCGTCAATAGTTGCTATGGTCGTAGAGGCGCTGTACCATGTGCCTCCGGAGATAGATGCTGATAAATTACTGCTGGTACCCACTGTTACGGTAAGAGTACCGCTAATAGATGGCAGTGCATTAATAGTAACCGTAGCAGTAGCTTTACATCCGGAAGATGTTGTGTAAGTAACAACACTGGTTCCTCCGGCTACACCTGTTACCACACCTGTGGCTGGGTCAACAGTTGCTACGGTGGTCGTGCCGCTGGACCATGTACCACCCGTAATAGAAGCAGATAATGTGGTAGTAGCATTTACACAGGCAGAGAGAGTACCGCTAATAGATGGCAGTGCATTAATAGTGACCGTAGCAGTGGCTTTACATCCGGAAGATGTTGTGTAAGTAACAACACTGGTTCCTCCGGCTACACCTGTTATCACACCCGTGGCTGGGTCAACAGTTGCTACGGTGGTCGTGCTGCTGGACCATGTACCGCCTGTAATAGAAGCAGATAATGTGGTAGTAGCATTTACGCAGGCTGAGAGAGTACCGCTAATAGATGGCAGTGCATTAATAGTAACAGTGGCAGTGGTTTTGCACCCGGAAGGAGCGGTATAAGTAATGACACTGGTGCCTCCGGCTACACCTGTTACCACACCCGTGGCTGGGTCAACAGTTGCTACGGTAGTCGTGCCGCTGGACCATGTACCACCCGTAATAGAAGCAGATAATGTGGTAGTAGCATTTACGCAGGCAGAGAGAGTACCACTTATCACCGCAGCAGGGTTTACAACAACGGTAACAGGTTTAACCCCGAAACAACTGGAGCTTTGCCCCTTTATGTAATAAGTACCGCTTGTTGTAACGGCGCCGGGCGTACTCAAAGCACTGGTAGCAGCGGCGTCAGTATAATAAGAAAAATTTAAGCCTGTCTGTGATCCGGTAGTTACGGAAGCTGCAGTAAGGTCTACAGTAGCTGGAGAACAAACGGCAGCAGGGTTATTTACCGTAAGGTTTATTGTGCCCTGCGAGATAGTAACTGGGCAGGAATGCACATTGTCATATATAGCCCTGTACTGTGTTTGAACGGTCGGAGCAACAGTTATCGTATTGGTAATACCGGTAATATTGTTCCACGTAGTGCCGCCATCTGTACTCTGTTGCCAGGCATAGTTAAGCCCGGCATTTACGGTAGATAATTGCGTTGTAAGCACGGATGACCCTCCATTGCAAACCGTTTGCGTAGAAGCATGTACACCGGCACAATCGCTCAAAGGCGCAATATGGTATTGCGAGGCGGACGAATAATGATTGGCCGCTATCCAGGTAAACAACTGGGCTGCACGGCAGGTTGTTCCGTCTTTAGATTGGTTGATGCCTACTTCCAGCCCAAGAAAACCCTGCGTAACGTCAATATTATTGGCAGTAAGCGGAATGGCTATTTCCACTTCCCAGGTAGAAGCAGATTTTACTATTTTATGTGTAACGCCAGACAAATTCCCATATCCCTTAGAACTTGTTGCTGAATACCCGGCGCCAAATTGTTTAGGGTTGCCCGATGCATCTTTTAAATAAATCTCAACGCCATCCATCCAGTAATAAGGGCTAATCGTATTGGCCGGGTTATCATCAAACACCTGCACAAAGAAATAAATATTGGTTTTGTCATAAACTGATTTCCATTTTGCCGCAGGGGCTTCCTGAACTCCGTTTGTGCCGCAGTCTTGGGCACCTACCAACGGTAAGCCCTTGGTGCCATCCACCGTTACCCAGGGTGCGGCATACCATACCGGTTCAGTATCCGTACCGTCTACCGTAATCGTTTCACAAACCTTAGGTATGGTAAACAGACCCGTAGGTCCACAACAATTTACCGGAGTAATAGTATTTGTCACTGTAAGCCCGGTACGGCTGCAAGTAACACTGTACAATGTTGCAGCAGCAGGTGTTACATCCAGTGTATTAGCGGTAGAAGATGTAATTGGCGTCCACGTTGTCCCGCCATCCGTGCTTTGCTTCCAGGAGTAAGTATCCGTAGTAGACCCAATGCCTTGCGCAGTAAGCGTAGTAGGCGTTCCCTGGCAGATATTATTGCCGTTAGCAGAATAAATCTGCTGGGTAATGCATCCGTAAACTTCTATTTCGTCTATCCCCCATACATCGTTATTGCCCCAGGAGTTGGGCCTGAAATACAGGCAAAAACCATCATCATTAGCATTGTTCCCATTCTGCCCTATCTGAAAATTACATTCGTACCAAGAAGCATATTCATCCCACATCAATCCATAAGTTTGGTTATTGCCATCCCAGCTTCCCGTAGTGGTTTGATTACAGGAAGGGTTATTTTCCACCCGCGTCCAGGTGCCTCCATTCACACCGCCGCCGGAAATATCAAGCCCGCTTAAACTGCGAAACTGGATAGTAGTATACAACGATTGGTTGCAATCCACATATTTAGCAGCATTGCGCATCTTAACCCTCACGCAATAATTGCCCTTTTGCTGAAGCCCCGATATTTTATATACCGCAAAAGCATTAGCATTATCATTTGGCCTGAATAGCAATACACCGTCTGTTACCTTGTTTACAAGCGGAGTGCCGGTAGGCCCATTCACACTACTCGGGTTGCTGACAATAGTATAAGTACCCCCGCCTGTAGATGTCAGGTCTCCGTTCGTAGATGTATAAGCAGCAGGGTCCCTTATCGTAAAACTTTCATTTGTAAGCCCGCCGTAGGCCAGGTCGTCAACGGTCCAGCGGCCGGTTGTAGCCCCGCTTTTGTTGGCAAACGTTACATGCCCTACAAGTTTGCCGGGGCAGCTACTATTACAGGTAATATAAGTAAGTTGTGCATATAAATTCCCCGATACAAGAGTAAATAACCAAAACAGTATTACACTGAAAAAAAAGACAAGCCTTTTACAATATTTCATGAGAAGTATGATTTCAAATTAAATAGACAAAATATAATCAAATCCCTGCCAAATATAAATACGTCAACATCCGTTTCCGCTTCATACCCGGAGAGAAATCCCCCATCAGGCTGCAGCATAAAATACACACTACCTCCGAAGGAGCTTATTTTTCAAGTGGAACAAAAAACATCAGGAAGAAACTATACTAAAGTATATTATCAGTACGCCAACTTCGTATCGCTGCTCAACACCAGTCCCGCTATTCGCTCCTACTCCGGCTCCGGCCAACGCTCAAAGCCTCACCGGGGTATCCGCTTCTATCGGGCGTAAATATTCAGCAGAAGTACAAATATACAACAGTAATGATCCGCAAACAGATTTTACTGCTGCCGGGAAAACTCTTTTTACAACCAAAAACATGATAAAAATATGCCAATTTTTATCAGGGCTGCAAATTATGACAAATATCATATTTTTTGAAACGCCGGTTTACTAACTTACAGTATATAAGCCGGTTTTGAAAAATTAACACTAAAAAATCACCCCAAAAAATAATCCCATGAAATCGGTAAAAGACATTTTAAACGGAAAAAAGCTCAACGCCAAAACTATCAATGAAAATGCAATGGTCATCGAAGCCTTTACTTTAATGGAAACAGAAAACATGGACTATGTTATCGTTATGGAAGAAGGCAACTGCGTGGGAATCATCAGCGAAGTAGACTATATGCACAAAATCATGCTGGCCCGGAAAAACCCGGCACAAACAAAAGTGAAAGATATTATGTCCTCCAGCATCCACTCTGTAAGTATCAATGAACCCATACATCGCTGCCTGGAGCTTATGGATACATTCAAAATCAGGCACCTGCTTGTTTTTGACGGGTTTATGTTTAAGGGCGTAATAACACTCCACGACCTTATGCTTGCAGCTTTTGACGGAAACGTTGACAATATGCTGGAAAAAGATCAGGAAAATTATGCCCTTAGTACGCCAAATGCTTCCGGTCAGAATTTCGTAAACCTTTATAACTGATAACAAGCTTGAGGCTGCCTGGATTTACCTTTTTAAAAAACTCAACTGCATAAACGGCAGTAACATGATCGTTTCAAAATAATTACATATTCACTCAAAAGAAATAAAAAAGGCATCTGATTTTCAGATGCCTTTTAATTAGATGCAGGGCTTTAAAAAAAGAAGTTGACTGATATTGGATTCATGGTTAGTTAATCAAGCGGATGTTGGATTTTAACTTCTTTGGCTTTTCTGTAATAATGGATACCGGGGATTGACAGTAAAAGTAATCAATCAACTTCTGGTACAAAGCTACTATTGCGGCAGGTAACAGAAAATAGCAGGACAATTCTTTTTTTCATGGTAACTTTTATTGTCCCGCTTAGATTTTTACATAATTCTATGTCGTAATAATACTACATATCCCCAATCTACTGACCTTCAGTAATTTTCAACAGTAACTCATCCTGAGTCCTTTTACGAAAAGAAGGTTGCCAATCCATGCCGAAGAAGAAGAGAAACAGGTACCGGTTCTTTTTTTGCAAGCAAAATCCTTTTGGTTTTTCCCAAACAAAACATGACAAACCCCATCCTTTTTGTTGAAAATCATGACATAAATCATGCTGGCATACAGGAAAAAATCATGTGTTGGCAGAAAAGTGTTAAGGATATTTGTCCGCTTAAATTTCAAAAAATTGCCAGATGAAAAATTTCAGAATCATTGTGCTTGCCAAGCAGGTTCCTGATACCAGGAACGTTGGTAAAGATGCTATGAAAGCCGATGGAACCGTTAACCGATCTGTTTTACCGGCTATATTCAATCCTGAAGATTTACATGCACTGGAACAGGCGCTGCGTATAAAAGACAAATTTCCAGGCTCTGTTATTACCTTACTAACGATGGGGCCACCACGAGCCGCAGAAATACTCAAAGAAGGGTTTTACCGCGGTGCCGATGATGGTGTATTACTTACAGATAGGGCTTTTGCCGGGTCCGATACATTGGCCACCTCTTATGCTATTTCCTGTGCAGTAAGGAAAATAAAGGATTTTGATATAATCGTATGCGGGCGCCAGGCTATTGATGGAGATACGGCACAAGTAGGCCCGCAGGTTGCAGAAAAATTAGGTATACCCCAAATAACCTATGCCGAAGAAATAGTATCTCTATCCGACGAATTTATCCAGGTAAAGCGCCGCCTTGAGCACGGGGTGGAAATAGTGGAGGCAAAATTGCCTCTGCTGATAACCGTTAATAGTTCAGCACCTCAATGCAGGCCACGTAATGCCAGGAGGTTAATGAAGTATAAACATGCAACGACCCTGAGCAACAGGCAGGACAATAGAGAAGACTACCTGGCCTCGGTTGTAGCCTCGCATCTTACAATCAAAGAATGGGGCGTTGCAGATATTGAATGCGATCATGAACAACTTGGCTTGGGGGGCTCTCCCACAAAAGTGAAAAAAGTTGATAATATCGTTTTTCAATCTAAAGAATCCAGAAGGCTCGAAGATATAGATGAAG
>CAZKPH010000004.1:0-24024 GCA_964554605.1 uncultured Ferruginibacter sp. | reverse complement strand
GCACCTACCGGTATTTCATATTGAGTTGCCATAATTATTTTTTCTTTCTAAGTGGTCCAGATTCAAAATCGGGTTCTAATACAAATCCTTTAGCAGCACCTTCGATATTTATATTCATAAGGTCTGTGAGTTCTGCTTCTGCAACCCAGGCAGAGTCAACAATTCCTTTGATAGAAGGAATCAAAGCATCAGCGGGGGCCTGTGCGCAGAATGCGGTTACTTCGCAAGGATGGGCATAATCGCAAAAAAACCATTGGAGTTCCATTTTATCGCCCATATCAACTGCATTCATCACCATAAAGTGATGTTCAGCGGCCTTATAAAAGGCGCCAATGTCGTTTACAGCGTTATCTAATGTAGTTTCGATCCTTTTCATCAGTATATTTTTAATGTTCTTGTCTGGGGTTAAAGAGGTACAATTTCTCCTGCAACATTTCTGCGGTTAACCTGCCGATCTTCGATCACAACATCTTTCAGCAGCCGGACGGAAGTTTCCATTTCTTTTGATTTGTTTTCTAAAATAGCTAAAGCCTGTACTACGCCATCGATAATTTGTTCGGGCCGTGTCCCACATCCGGATACATATACATCAACAGGAATATACTGGTCAACCCCGCCTTCGCAATTATACATTCCTCTGAATACTCCGCCCGTGCAGGCACATGCACCGCAGCTAACCACCACTTTTGGTTCCGGCATTTGGGCATAAATCTCTACCAGCCTTTCTCTTGATCTTTTGGTAACCGGCCCTGTTATCAGCAGGATATCGGATTGTTTAGGATTACCGGTATTGATCATTCCGAATCGTTCAATATCATACTTAGGCCCAAGACAAGCCAATATTTCAATATCACAGCCATTACAGCTCCCTGCATTATAATGCAGTATCCAAGGAGATTTTTTTCTGAATGATTTTAGTTTCATTATATCAGATCTAAGATGGTTAACAATAAGCTTATAAATGCTACTGGCAATGCTATACCTAATGAGAACCGGAGCATTTGTTTGTAATTGACTCTTGCAGAAGAGTTATCCAGCGCATTCAGATAAATGAATACAAAAACAACTAATCCTAATGCAAGAAGAAGATTACTGCCGGCAAACAACACTACTAAGGCATAACAGAATATGATATCCAGCCATTTTGCCGTATATACAGCTTCGAAGAAAATCCCGGAGTATTCTATTTCTACACCTCCGACTACTTCCTGGTGGGCTTCAGCAACATCGAAAGGGGATTTTTTCAGTTTGATGGGCAGTACAAGAAGCAGCGCTATAAATGCCAGCGGCATTTTATATAAAAGCGGGGTATCGTATTGGAAAATGGAAGAAACCTGGAAACTTCCGGTAAGGAAATACGCGGATATGGCTATGAGTATCAATACTGGCTCGTAAGCCAGGACACTCAATGCGGTTCTGTTGGAACCCAGGTGGCTGAAAATGGATTTTGTGCTGTATCCGGCAATAATTATCAGTGCTGTTGATAGCAGATGAAGAAAAATGACCAGGATAAAATCTCCACCAAAGATCAGGACGGCAATAGCAAACCATAGTGATACAAAATGCATGATGCCGAGAAAGGCATGCGTAGAATGCACAATCATTTTTCTTTTGTCTGCCAATTTCAAAAAGTCGAAGAAAGGTTGTAATACCGGAGGCCCGATTCTTCGTTGCATCCGGGCTTTAACAACTCTTTCAATACCATACACCAGCCCTCCGATGAAAGGAGACAGCACAATAAGTATGATAGCAATTAAACTGTTACTCATATTTTATCTTTTATCAGTTTTTTTATTTTAAGCCCTTTCTGTTTTACAACGCAACTGCTACTATTAATAATGCAATGAAGAATAAAGTGCCTACGGTTGCGAAATAAGGTGTAGCTTTTTCTGTGGAAAAATAGAAGGAAGAAAATTTATAGTTGATCTTCTCTCCGCACATATATTCTTTGGCCCTGTCTACATTTTTAAATCTTACAAACATGGAAATAATAATAGTAACAGGTAATAATAAGAATGCTATCAGCATTGGTATGATCGGCAGAAATATAGACCCGGTTGTACTATCTCCGATATACAAGCTGTATCCGGATATTACTGCGGGGATTTCCCAACCAACAATTCCGGAAGCAACCGGAATCAGGTAACCACTGTAGACCCAGGGGAGAGTTGCCACACTTAAAATAATAAGTCCGATCAGGAAAAAAATTGTAACGGAATAGTATGGGTTTGTTTTTTCAAATTTTACTTTTTCCATATTTCCCGTCCGGGCAATTAGTAACCCCATTACTTTGAAATAAAGAAGCGTAAGAACGGCGCCTCCCAACGCAACGGCGGTCAATACTAATACTGTGACAATTTTTTGATTACCGGCAACCGAACTAAGGGTTTCGATACTGAACCACTTACCAATAAAAGCCCCGAAAGGAGGCAATAAAAGCGACATAAAACCAACGGCTACAACCAAGGATGTAAAAGGCCCGGATTCGCCAAGCTGATCCATATCTGAGGCTTGTTTGTAATGGAATACCCGTTCCAATACTCCAGCGTTAAGGAATAGCATGCACTTGGAAATACCATGGAACAGGATGAGAGACAGGCTGGCTATAATGGCAATAGGCGTGCCAACGGCTCCCATCATAATCATCATTCCCAATAAGGCGATGGTAGAATGGGCAAGTATTCTTTTAAAGTTATCCTGGGCAAGCGCTCCAATAGCGGCAGCAACAAATACGAAAGCTGTAAGGCAAATAATGACCGTTGCAACCGGAGTTCCTTTGATTGCCGGAGATAAACGAAGAATAATAAAAGGAGCAATCTTTACCATTGTAGAGGAGTGCAGCAAAGCACTAACCGGAGTAGGAGCAACCATTGCTCCCAATAACCATTTGCTGAAAGGCATCTGGGCTCCTTTAATAAGTGCGGCAACGCTCATAAGCGCAAGAGGAAGCAAGATACCTGCGGCGGAAGCATGTTGTAAAAGGGTAGAAAAGGTGACCGGGCCAAATTCATTATGTATAATCATATATATAGCACCCAGTATTGCTAATCCTCCAATCTGGTTCATCCAAAGAGCGGTAACGGCATTCTTTACGGAAATAACGTCTTTTCTGAATCCGATGAACAGGTAAGAAGCCAGCGTTGTCAACTCAAAGAATAAGAAGAAGTACTCCAGGTTATCTACTGAAACGATAAGGTTCATTATACCAATGAACCATAACAGTATGGAAATGAAGAATTTTTTTCTGAAATCGCTGCATTCCTCTTCGTCAATATATTTCAGGGCAAAAACGGCAATGACACCGCTAATTACATTGATAAGAACGTACATGAAAACACTAAGCTTGTCAACCATGAACTGATTTGCCGTTTCCTCCGGCATTATCTTTAATATATAGATAAGGCTTCCGAGTTGCAATACGGATAATATACCTACTATCAGGCTCTTGCGTTGTATAGCTACCCAGCCAAAATACAAAAGCAACAGGATATCTACACCCGCAATCACTTCATTTACAAGTGGTGACACGGCAAAAGATACCGGCTGGTTGATATTAGCAAATAAATAAACCGATATGGCTGAAAGTACAATTGCACCACCTATAACCAATAAACGAATTAATGATTTGGGTAAAACAAGCACTACGGCACTTAAAATAAGAGGGATAATAAATAAGCTGAATATTAGCGTATTCATGGAAGGATGTTTTATACAATCAAATAAGTGCGAAATTATCAGTGAAGCAGAAGCAAAAACATGATTTTTATCAGTCGAAAATATGAATGTCTTTATTTAAAAACATTAAAAATCAATCGGGAACGTTCCCATATTTATTTTTGTATGAATTGAAAAATTTAAAAAGGAGGCCTCGGGTGAATTCTTTATTTTTATCAGTGAAAATTTTTCTAAACTGTTCGATGAAAAAAAAATTCGGCCAGCTAACCCTTTTTTTGTTTTTTCTATCTTTGTTTATGAAGGCTTTTTCTCAGGACGAAGCAACTCCCGTATTGAAACTGATACAGCCTTTTAAAACAGAAAATACGGTTAATTTTTCCCGGCAATTCCTGATAGGGTCTATCTGTAAGGGTTGTGCTCTCCAGGTAAACAGCAGCCCGGTGAAACTTTATCCTACGGGTGCTTTTGTGTTTGAAATGAATTTACTGCCGGGAGACACCCTTTTTACCTTATCAGTAGCCAAAGGAAGAAAGAGTATTAGTAAGAAAATTAAATATACTTATGTACTCCCCAGGCAACAGGAATCATTAGAAACGCTGGATATCAGCTATATACAAACTTTTCCCGAAGGGGACCTGGTTATTCGCCCAGGCGATAAGATCCGATTTAAAGTCAAAGCGCTGAGCCATTGTTTTGTAAAAGCCTGGAAAAATATTGCATTATATGAAATGCCGGCATCTTTGAATAATGGAATAGCAGGAATATACCAAGGCGAATATATAATAAAAGAAGCAGATACCATTTTGCCGGTTCATATACCAGTTAGTGTTACAGATTCTTCAGGCAAAACAGTTACAAGAGAAACGAATAGCAAATTCTTGCTTTTGTCCTCTATGCCATCTGATGTGCTGTGTACCAAAGGAAGGCTGGCGCACCTGGAATATGGGCTTGGTGATGACAGGCTTGGTGGTGCCAAAATCGGGTATATTGACAGCAGTATCTTGCTGAAACTTACCGGAAAAGTAGGGAGCCATTATAAAATACAACTATCTCCTAATCGAACGGCATATATTCCGGACGATTTAGTTGATTTTATGCCAAAGGGAACATTTGCGCCCTCGTCTCTTACTGGTAAATGGTCTGTTTATGGTGATGAAAAATATGATTATGTAAAACTTGGCCTTTTTGCCCGCCTGCCTTATCAGTCGTTTCAACTGTTGGACCCGTCCCGAATAATTGTGGATGTATTTGGTGCTACCAATAATACCAATTGGATAACACAATACAATAATGTAAAGGAAATAGCAGATGTTGATTATGAACAGGTGGAAGACGGGATTTTTAGGATTACAATACAACTGAAACACCGTCAGCATTGGGGGCATCAGGTATATTATAGTGGCAACAACCTGGTTATTAAAATAAAACGTCAGCCGGAGAATTTAAAACTGAAGAATTTAGTGATTGCCATCGACGCCGGCCACGGAGGCTCCAATAACGGGGCGGTAGGAGCTACCGGAGTTTATGAAAAAGAGCTTACGCTTGCTTTGTCTTTGCAACTGAAACAGATTTTGGAAAAGGAAGGTGCAAAAGTTATTATGACCAGGGAAAAAGAACAATTTGTTGATAACAAAGAGAGGATACTGTTTTACAGAGATAGTATGCCAGACCTGCTGGTAAGCATACACCTTAATTCTTCGGAGGACCCGTTGCATGTTTCAGGTACCAGTACTTATTACAGGTATATAGGGTTCCGGGGCCTGAGCCTTGCTATCCGGGACAGGTTGATGGAACTGGGCTTGCAAGACTATGGGAATACGGGTTCTTTTAACTTTATGCTGAACAGCCCCACCGAATACCCTAATGCTCTGGTGGAGGCACTATTCCTGAGCAACCCTGATGAAGAGGCTAAAATACTGGATGTAAATTTCCGGGAAAAAATAGCGCAAAAAATAACTGCCGGCATCAAAGATTTTTTACAGGATTGCGAGGATACCCTATAATATATAATAAATACTTAATAGTAGTACCGGCGATGAAAGTAATGCGACGCAACGATGCCAGACCAGGGCGATGAAGCTGGTAACAAACCTGTATTTTAACTTTTTAAGTTCTTCATTTTATGTAAATGTTATTGCCAATCTGTACATTTGCATTTCACAATATCAAACATAAAAAAACCCGTATGAGTGCGATAGCAGCAGTACCTGCAGTAAATTTAACTCCCAAGGATTTTGCTACAGATCAGGAAGTAAGATGGTGTCCCGGATGTGGAGATTATTCTATTCTGGCCCAGGTTCAGAAAGTGATGCCATTGTTGGGCATCCCTAAAGAAAATATTGCTATTATTTCCGGGATTGGCTGCAGCAGCCGCTTCCCTTACTATATGAATACGTTTGGCATGCATAGTATTCACGGGCGTGCGGCAGCTATTGCCAGCGGCCTTAAGGCTGCCAGGCCGGAACTGAGTGTGTGGGTAGTGAGTGGCGACGGCGATAGCCTGAGTATCGGGGGAAACCACACTATTCACTTGTTGCGGAGGAACCTGGATATTAATATGCTGGTTTTTAATAACCAGATTTATGGTCTTACCAAGGGGCAATATTCACCTACATCTGAAGCAAATAAGGTTACCAAGAGTTCTCCTTACGGGAGTATTGATCATCCTTTTAATCCTATGGCGCTGGCATTGGGAGCGGACGGGACATTTGTAGCACGCAGTATGGACAGGGACACTAAACACTTGCAACAAATACTTTTAAGAGCACATCAGCACGAAGGGACTTCATTTGTGGAAATATATCAGAACTGTAATATTTTCAATGACGGCGCATTTGAAATATTTACGGAAAAAACTACGAAGGCAGATGAGGTATTATTTCTTGAACAGGGCAAGCCGCTGATATTTGGTGCCGAACAGAACAAAGGAATCCGCCTGGATGGCTTTAAGCCGGTAGTAGTGGAAATTGGCAGGGATGTTTCTGCTGACGACTTGTGGGTACATGATGAAAAAGATTTTTATAAGTCACAGATATTGGTTCGTATGTTCGACAATCCGCAGCAGGAAGGCCATTTGCCTCGGCCTTTCGGTATCTTCTTTGAAACAGACAGGCCTTGCTACGAAGAAGTTATGGAGATGCAAATTGAAGAAGCTATTGCAAAAAAAGGCAAAGGTAATTTGGATAAATTGCTTAGCGGAAACGAAACCTGGGTGATAAGTTGATAATACCCGGGCAGGTGTTAAATATTTAAATAAAAAGCCGCATTATTTGCGGCTTTTTATTATATAACAGGCTTAATTGCATCAGAGTATTCCTTTGCTATTTAGATATTCTGCTATCTGAATGGCATTGGTGGCGGCTCCTTTACGGAGGTTATCGCTAACAATCCAGCAGTTGAGCGTATTGGGTTGCGTTTCGTCTCTTCTAATTCTTCCTACAAACGTATCGTCTTTTTCGTGAGCTGTTAATGGCATTGGATAAACGAAATTTGCAATATCGTCTTCTACAACAACACCCGGGGCTTTGCTGAGAATATTCCTTACTTCAGCCAGATCAAAATCATTCTCGAATTCGATATTTACGCTTTCGCTGTGCCCGCCCATAACCGGAATACGAACGGTTGTGGCGGTAACTTTGATGTTAGGGTCGCCAATGATCTTTATCGTTTCGTTCGTCATTTTCATTTCTTCTTTTGTATAGCCGTTATCCACGAACACATCTATCTGAGGAATGGCATTGAGATCGATAGGGTATTTGTATGCCATTGGCCCGTCTTTTATTCCTTTTCTTTCATTCATTAGCTGGTCGACGGCTTTAACTCCTGTTCCTGTTACGCTCTGGTAAGTGCTTACAACTACTCTTTTGATTTTGTACCTATCATGAAGAGGCTTCAGTACTACAACCATTTGTATTGTTGAGCAATTGGGGTTTGCAATAATTTTATCTTCTTTGGTAAGTACATCTGCATTTACTTCCGGGACTACAAGTTTTTTAGTAGGGTCCATGCGCCATGCGCTTGAATTATCGATTACCGTGATACCCGCTTCTGCAAATTTTGGAGCCAGTTCCAATGATGTACCGCCACCGGCAGAAAAAATTGCCACAGCGGGGTTGGCTGCAATAGCATCAGCATAACCCACAACCTTATACTTTTTTCCCTTAAAATCTACTTCTTTGCCTATTGACTTCTCTGAAGCAACAGGGATAAGTTCATCAACGGGAAAATTTCTTTCGGCAAGTACCTGTAACATTTTGCTGCCAACCAATCCGGTGGCGCCTACAACAGCAACTTTCATTTTTCTTTTTTTTATAGTTAAAAATAAAGCCTTCCGGTTGATTGGAAGGCTTGTGAATATTGCGAAACAAACAAAACACATACTAACCTTCCTGCAAAGCGGAACGTTTCTTAGTTGTGGTTGTGTGTTTATAATTAAAATTCATCGGCGCAAATGTAATAACAAAACTAATATCAACCAAAAAGCAACCAAAAACGATGTTTTTTATTCTTATATATTATGAAAAAATACAGGATGAAAAGTGTAAAAAAATTCTTTTTTTGCTGGGTGGCATTATTTGCCGGAATAATGACAGTATCGGCACAATTGTCTGAAACATTTGCAGATGGGAATTTCACGGATAACCCACGTTGGATACCCGGAAATAGTACAGACTGGATAGTAAATACAGCCGGGCAACTGCAGAGCAATAATGTGACAGCCAACAGTAGTTTTTTTATTTCTACGGCGAGCACCGCAGTGAAGGGTACACAATGGGATTTTTTTGTAAAACTTTCTTTTGCTACATCCGGCTCTAATTTTACTGATGTTTATCTTGTGGCAAGTGATGCCAATTTAAACACAGCCTCCGGATATTATGTACGAATAGGCAATACAAAGGATGAAATCTGTCTTTACCGTACAGGAAGCAGCGCTCCTCTTATCGATGGCGCCGATGGTATTGTAAGCAGTACGTCCAATAATATTTTAAAAATAAAGGTTACCTGCGATGAAGGAGGCCGGTGGATACTTTACAGAGATGTAACAGGTACGGGCAATAGTTTTGTTAATGAAGGGTCTATTGTAGATAATACATTTAATACTTCTGCCTATTTTGGGATTCTTGTAAAACAAAGCACAGTTGCTTCTTTTGCACAAAAGCATTTTTTTGACGATATAGAAGTCAGGCCTTATATACCAGACATTGTGCCTCCTGTTATACTTTCGGTGGAACCGGTAAATGACCATACAGTGGATGTGCTATTCAGTGAAACACCGGAAAATAATAGCTGTACTTCCCCACAGAATTATTTATTGGAACAGATTGGTATGCCATCTAAACTAACCCAGGATAAAGAAAATACATCATTAGTGCATTTGGAATTTTCCGGAACATTTACCAACAATAGTATATATAAGCTACAGGTACAGCATATCAGGGATCTTTCCCTGAATGAAATACTCTCATCGGAAATGTTTTTTACTTACCACATTGCAAGTCCTTATGATATTGTTATTGATGAAATAATGGCCGATCCGGATCCGGCAGTAGGATTACCGCCTTCCAAAGAGTGGCTGGAACTGAAAAATATATCTTCCTATGCAATCAACCTGAAAGGGTATAGTATAAAAACAACTTCAGCAACAAGCGGCATGTTTGCTTCATATCAACTTAAGCCGGACAGCTTTGTAATTGTATGTTCTTCTTCGGGAGCTTCGGCCCTGGAACCATATGGAAAAGTACTGCCGGTACTCGGTTTTCCTTCTTTAGCCAATGAATCCGGAGAGGTATCATTGATTTCTCCTGCCGGAAAAGTGATGCATACCGTAAGTTATACCGATGACTGGTACAGAAATGAAATAAAGAAAAAAGGCGGGTGGTCTTTAGAGATGATAGACACACATAATCCCTGTACAGGAAGTGACAACTGGATTGCCAGTATACATGCTAACGGCGGCACCCCCGGAAAAGAAAATGCCAGCAAGGCTTCAAATTCTGATAAAAGTGTCCCACAACTGCTAAGAGCTTTTGCCGGGTTATCGGATTGCATTACGCTTATATATAATGAACCGTTGGATAGCACAAGCGCTTCTGTTGCGGCGAAGTATATAATTGATGGGGGTATTGGCAACCCTTTGAACGTAGAAGTTTTGCCCCCTGTATTTGACAGGGTGCTGCTGCATCTGAACCGAAGCCTGATGGACAGGAAAATATATACAGTTACATCTACCGGGCTGACAGATTGTGTAGGCAACCTTATTGGAAACAGAAACATTGCAAGAGTAGGGATAACAGAACCGCCTAAACGTTTTGATGTTGTAGTAAATGAAATCCTGTTCAACCCTCCGCCGGACGGAACCGATTATGTGGAAATATATAATCGGAGCCGGAAGATCATTAACCTTCAGGATATCTATATTGCCCACAGGAATACAGCAGGCCAGGCTACAGATAAAGTAAAAATTAGCAATGAAAATTTTCTATTATTCCCCGAAGATTATCTGATAATAACTGCAGATCCGTTTCTTGTGAAAAAGAAATATGTCGTTAATTATCCGGAGGCCCTTTTTCAACTAAAAGATATTCCGTCGTATAATGATGATAAGGGAAATGTAATATTGATGGATGTGAATGAAACAATTATTGATGAAATTGCCTATTCGGACAAATGGCATTTTAAATTGCTGTCAAATACGGAAGGTGTATCGCTGGAGAGGGTTGATTACAACGATACTATGCTACTTGCAGAGAAGCAGGAAAAAAACTGGCATTCGGCAGCATCCGGAGTGGGCTATGGTACACCTACGTACAAAAATTCACAATATCTTCCCGAGAGCGGAGCGGACGGCGAGTTGTGGGTAACTCCCGACATTGTTTCTCCGGACAATGACGGACGGGATGATTATTTAGTGATATCTTATTCCCTTCCATCGGCGGGCTTTTTGGCTAATATCTCTGTTTTCAACGCTTCGGGTATCCCTGTACGGTATGTGCAAAGGAATGCTTTGTGCGGCACCAGTGGGAATTTTACCTGGGATGGGCTTGGGGAAAATGCTAAGTACCTGGCTCCAGGTATCTATATTATTTATGCAGAGATGATGAATTTACAGGGGAAGAAAAAAAGTTTTAAAAAAGCCATTGTTTTGGCAGGACGGAAAAACGGATAAAGACAACCTGCAATAATTATGGCTGCAGATCGTCGGATCCGATATTATTGATATCATCGTTATTATAATAATCCGGCATTTTATCCAGGTTATATTTAATAAGCAGGTACCCGCCAAAAGCTACGAAGATTGCCATTGAAACAATACCGAAAAGATTGTTAGTGCCGAAAATACCTACACCCAGGAAGAGCCCGAGGATCTCTCCTCCAAACCAGGCAATAACAGTGTATATTTTCCATGTGGAAGGTTTGAGTCCTTTACGAACAGCCAGTTTACCTACGTGGCGTACCAGGAAGAAAACAATTATAAGATCAAGCATAATTTTTTGGAGGTTATACCAGCGATATATCGAAATTAACTAATTGGACAAATTCTTCCAGCCGTGCATCTATCTCTTCTTTGGTGATTTCTTTGAGCTTTTCGGGGCCGAATTTTTCTACACAAAAACTTGCCATAGCGCTACCGACGATAATAGCGGTTTTCATATTATCGAAACTGATATCCTTTGTTTTGGCAAGGTAGCCGATAAAGCCTCCGGCAAATGTGTCTCCGGCGCCGGTAGGGTCAAAAACTTCTTCCAGCGGCAAGGCTGGTGCTACAAAAACTTTGTCTTCATTGAAGAGAAGAGCGCCATGCTCTCCTTTTTTTATTATAAGAAAACGTGGCCCCATCTTAAGGATACTTTTGGCTGCTTTTACAAGAGAAACTTCTCCGCTGAGCTGCCGTGCTTCGCCATCATTTACAAGGAGTACATCTACTTTTTTCAATACTTCTTTTAATTCGCCCATAGCGATATCCATCCAAAAATTCATTGTATCCATGATAATGAGCATGGGCCTTTTCTTTAGTTGGCTGATAACGCTAAGCTGGATGCTGGGAGAAAGGTTCCCGAGCATTACAAAATCAGCACCCTGGTAGCTGTCGGGTACTTTGGGGTTGAAATCTGCGAGTACGTTCAGATCGGTGACTAACGTGTCCCGGGAGTTCATGTCTATATGGTATTTACCGCTCCAGAAAAAAGATTTTTTATCGGGGATGATTTCAACTCCATCTAGCTGAACCCCTCTTTTTTTCAATTCTTCCATTTCTTCTTTCGGAAAATCGTACCCTACAATGGATATTTGCTGTACCGGGCTGGTAAAATTGCTTGCGGCATATGCAGCATAAGTGGCAGACCCACCTACTATCTTATCTACTTTTCCAAATGGGGTTTCAATTGCATCAAAGGCCATTGTGCCTACGGTTATCAAAGACATGTTTAATCTTAATTGGGTTTAATAAAATTATCATGCAAAAATAGTGTATTGCAAAGTGTTTTGATTAAGTTGCACTAACTTTTATTGCAGGCTGTTGAGCAGTGCGTTGAAGATGAACGTAGTGCGACGCCACTGAAGCTGATAGCAGTACTTATGTTTGTCACCAAAAAAATGTTAGTACAGATACATCCCGAAAACCCGCAGCATCGCCTTATCCGGCAGATGGTTGAATGCCTAAAAGACGGAGGCGTTATTATTTATCCTACTGATACTATTTATGGGCTTGGCTGTGATATTATGCAAAAAAAAGCAGTTGAGAGAATCTGCCATATCAAAAATGTACAGCCGGAAAAAGCGCATTTATCGTTTATCTGCAACGATTTGAGCCACCTTAGTGATTATACAAAGAGTATTGATACTCCATTGTTCAGGGTGTTGAAGAAATATCTTCCCGGTCCTTATACTTTTATACTGCCTGCCAGCAAACTTGTGCCTAAGATTTTGCAAAGCAATAAATCGACCATAGGGTTGAGGGTGCCTGCCAACAATATCAGTATGGCGTTGGTAAGAGAACTTGGCAATCCGTTGTTGAGTACTTCTTTACCTGGGGAAATGGTGGAGGAATATACTGATCCGGAAATTATTTATGAAAAGTTCAGGCATCTTGTAGATTTTGTTGTTGATGGTGGCCCGGGGGGTATGGTACCATCTACAATAGTGGATTGTACAACGGCAGACTGGGTGGTTACCCGTCAGGGACCTGGTATTTTTGAGGAATAAAAAAGCAGCATCTTATATATGATGCTGCTTACAAGTGCTGCTATTCCTTATTTAACGTACTCTTACATTGTGTTTTTTGCGGTAAATCTTGCGGCTTTCCTTTCGCTGGTCTTTTTTTATTTCTTTACGTTCGCCTGGTGTTATAACGCCATCTGCTTTGGCAGTTTTCACTTCCTGCCTGATTTCTTTTTGCCCCTGGCGTAAATTGGCGGCTTCGGCCGGTGTTAGTTCTCCGCTCTTAACACCCTGCCGTATGCGTTGATGTTGGGTTCTTTCTTTCTTAATAATTTGTGCATTAGCGGGGTTTAAGAAACCGGTAAAAACTGCTATGAATAATGCGATTGTAATTTTTGTTTTCATGTTTTATCTTTTTAGTTGATAATCTGTGTTTATGTTTCAGACTATTGCTGAAAGAAGAAGTTTAATGAAGAAAAACGGCCATTTGTTAAAATAATGTTGTTTGCAGCGGGAGGATGTTAAAACTTTTTCGGTGATATTTACAGAGCCCGAATTCAATAATAGCGTTTCGGTGTTGTAATGTGCCATATCCTTTATTCCGGTTCCATCCGTAACAGGGAAATTCTTTATGTAGCTGTTGCATTTTTTCGTCTCTGTAAGTTTTGGCCAGGATACTGGCAGCGGCTATAGAGGCGTATTTGCCATCTCCTTTGATGATGCATGTATGCTTAATATTTCCGTAAGGCTTAAACCGGTTGCCATCAACAAGCAATAACTCCGGTTTTTTACAAAGTTTGCCTACAGACAAGTGCATAGCTTTGTAAGAAGCCTGTAGTATATTTATCTCATCGATTTCGTCATTACCGACTTCTGTTACGGCATAAGTAATACTTTCTTTTTCTATAATCGGGCGCAGCAGGTCTCTTTCCTTTTCCTTTAATTGTTTGCTGTCGTTCAGCAGTGGGTGAAAAAAGCCTTTAGGTAAAATAACTGCCGCCGCATACACCGGCCCTGCATAACAGCCTCTGCCGGCTTCATCGAGACCAGCTTCTGTAAGTTTATCCTGATAGAAAGGAAACAACATGATACGGCAAATATCTGTCAAATCCGCAAAATTGTGTTCATTGATATTTATCTTGCAAAGTATATGGATCGTATAAACAGTTTAGATAAAGGCACCGCTTCGAAAAAAGCTGTGGCTATTTGGTTGCTGGCAGGCGTAATCATGATAATGATACAGGTATTGCTGGGAGGTATTACAAGGCTTACCGAATCCGGATTGTCTATAACGGAATGGAAACCGGTAACAGGGATTTTGCCTCCATTGAGCCAGGCAAAATGGATGGAAGAGTTTGATAAATATAAGAGTACAGATCAGTTTAAATATGTGCATCAGTATTTTTCCCTTTCCGATTTCAAGCATATTTTTTTCTGGGAATGGTTTCACAGGGTGTGGGCAAGGCTAATGGGGCTTGTATTCATTGCAGGATTTGTGTACTTCGCTGCAAAGAAGAAGTTCAGTAAAGAGATGGTACTACCGATGGTAGTATTGTTTTTGCTGGGCGCTGTGCAGGGGGCTATTGGCTGGATAATGGTTAAAAGCGGACTCGTTCCTGAGAAATATTATGTAGGCCATGTAGAGCTGGCAACGCATTTTATTGCGGCTTTGGGCCTGCTTTGCTACACATTGTGGTTTGCTCTTTCTTTACTGGTTCCTAAAGAAAAATTTGTAATTAATAAAAGGATCCGGAAAGGGTTACTGCTGGCTCTTTTCCTATTAGTTTTACAACTGATATACGGTGGTTTCATGGCTGGGCTGAAAGCCGCAGTAACAGCGCCAACCTGGCCGGATATAAATGGGACAATAATTCCGCCAGGGACTTTTAGCACCGGACGGTTATTATATACAATGGTAAACGACCCGTTAGCTGTACATTTTATTCATCGTAGTATAGCATATTTACTGGTATTGCTGATTGCTGGCTGGTGGGCCTGTTCGGCGAGGGTATTGAAAAAAAACAACCTGGCAGGGGCTTTTAGAAATATATTGTTTTTGCTAGTGTTGGTTCAGGTAATATTAGGCATCCTTACCGTATTGAATGCAACGCATCATAACAGGTTAATTGGGCTGGGGGTGGCGCATCAGTGTACGGCAATGTTATTATTGGCGGACCTTATCTGTTTGCTTTTTATTGTTCGTGAGCAGCAAAAGCTGTAATTAGTGGATAGCTTCAACATTTACTTTTGTAATGCCTTTCAGGTGCACTTCAATATGTTTTTCGTGCGCTTTTGTTTCGTACTGGCTAATAATCTCTAAAATATCATAATCTATAAAATGGCAATCGCCACCGTCGATTGTGAGTACACTGTACGGAGGTATCTGGTCGAGGGCTTTACGCAGATTTGCCTTATTAAGAAAAGTAACATTACTGTTCAGTTTTATGTAAAAGACTTCAGTTTCGTGTTGCTTTCTTTTGGAAATGTCGTATTCTACTTTAAAATTGTTGCGTATGATAAAGAAGATAGATAAGAGTAAACCAATACTGACTCCTTCCAGCAGATCGGTAGAAAGGATAACTACGATTGTAAGGATAAAAGGTAAAAATTGTTTCCATCCGAGGCTCCACATATTTCGGTAAAGTTTCGGCTTGGTAAGGTTATAGCCGGTAATTAATAAAATAGCGGCCAAAGATGCATAAGGAATCATGCTGAGTACAAAAGGAATTGTAACCACAGCCAGCAGCATAAATATACCATGTGTAAAGGACGAAAATTTAGTCCTGCCACCGGCGTCTACATTGGCGGCACCTCTTACTACCACGGCAGTAATAGGGATAGCACCCAGTAACCCGCAGAGAATATTTCCAGCGCCCTGTGCCAATAATTCCCTATTGACAGGGGTAATTCGATTATGCCTGTCCAGTTTATCGACAGCTTCTATACACAACAATGTTTCCAGTGTAGCTAATAACCCGATAATAACTCCGTCTTTCCATATCTCCGAGGTGGAAAAAAGCTTAGAAAAATCCGGAAATGTAATATTTGAAAAAACATTGTGTGGAATATTTACCAGTTGTGTGGGTTTTAAGGAATAAATTGATGCAATCTTTGCAAACACGATACTGATAAGTATTCCAGCCGCAACAATGATAAGCGGCGGTGGCACAATATTGATTTTTTTTGCAACAGGTGTTTTTAAGATAATCATCAGTACAACAGAGGTAACGGAAATAATGATTGCGCCCATTGTAATATGATGATTGAAAACCTTGATATTCCCGAAGAAATTTTCGGTTGTAAAGATTTGAAGAAAACCACTTGTCCAGAAATCGGGCTTATCGTAACCTAGCGCCAGCGGTATCTGCTTGGAAATAAGGATTAACCCTATTGCTGCAAGCATCCCCTTAATAACGGAAGAAGGGAAATAACTGGCAATTACACCAAGCTTAAGCAAACCCAGTAAAACCTGGAATAATCCGGCAACAATAACAGCCAGCAAAAAAACCCGGTAATCTCCTAGTGATAAAATAGATGCTGCCACTATGGTAGAAAGCCCGGCGGCAGGCCCGGATACGCCCAATGCAGAACCGCTTAACAATGAAACGATCATTCCGCCGATCATGCCTGATAACAATCCTGAATATAATGGAGCTCCCGAAGCAAGAGCGATACCCAGGCACAATGGTAAAGCAACAAAGAAAACAGAAAGCCCGGCAGGAAGGTCGTGTTTGAACCAGATAAGGCGATAATATTTAAGTCTTCTCTTCATGCCCTTGCGAAAATTTCTGCAAAGGTACAATTATAATTCCTGCCTGGTTTTAAAAAATGGAAAGCCTTAAGGCTGGATTAGCTTGAACGCATCCGGAATTACTTCAATTACAAAGCGGCTTGTCGTATCTGCCGGGTCTCCATCAATGTGTAGTGGTGCATTGTTAAGATTGCGGATAATGAATCGGTCAGACTGAAAATAGATAATATCCCTTTTAGCGAAATTAACCTCATCGATATTATGCAGCTTTCCGCTGATTACCTGTTTGATTACTTCCCACAGGAGTTTCAGTTTGCGCATTTTCTTTACAACAACGAGGTCCAGCATACCGTCATTCAGCCTGGCTCTAGGCGCAATAGTGAAGCGGTTGCCAAACTGATTGCTATTGGCGATACTAATAAAATAAGCATCTGCAGTAAAGCACTTTCCCCTTACCGTTATATCAAACTGGTAGGCCCTGGCCGAAAGAAAATTCTTTATGGTTTGCGAAATATATGTTTTTAAACCTCTTTCAGGTTGTTGTGCAAAGTCGTGTGCTACCTGTGCATCAAACCCAAGCCCACAAAGCATGCAACTGAACTGGTCATTAATAAAAAACGAATCTACATAAGAAGCTTTCCCTTTGAAAATAACTTTTAGGGCTCTTTTGATATTTTTAGGAATGCCAGCTGCATTAGCGAGCCCGTTCCCCGAACCCATAGGTATGATCCCGATCCGCACATCAGCATCAATAAGAGCTTTGGCTACTTTATTAATAGTCCCGTCCCCGCCACATATAACGATATCTGTAATATTGTCCGAATCTATCTTTTCTTTTAGAAACTGATAATTCCCTTCTGCGTTTGTGTGAAGAATCTGAAAAGGTATATCCTGCTGCCGGGTCTTTTTTTCAATTATTCTGATAAAAAAATTTTTATCATTGATTCCCGAAACAGGATTAATTAAATAAATAATTTTTCGATTCATATATATTTAAAAAGAACTGCAAGATTACAGTATATATTTTAAAATCCGGGAGTGTTTTTACCATCGTAATAATACGCTACCCCAGGTAAACCCACTGCCAAAAGAGGCCAGGCATACAATATCCCCGTTTTTTATCCTGCCTTGTTCCCAGGCTTCACAAAGTGCTATGGGTATAGAAGCTGCAGTGGTGTTGCCGTATTTTTCGATATTGTTGAAAATCTTATCATCCGGCAAACCAAGCTTTTGTTGTACAAACTGGCTTATACGGAGGTTTGCCTGATGTGGAATAAGCAGGTTCAGGTCTTCTTTTGTAAGCTTGTTAGCATGCAATGCTTCCATGATTACTTCCGGAAACTTAACGATAGCCTTTTTAAAAACAGCAGGGCCATCCATGGTAGGGTAAATCTGTCCTTCATTGATCATCGTTTGATTAATGAAGAGTTCTCCTATTTCTGCATCGTCGTAGTGGGCTACGGGTTGTGGCGTCCAGTGGTTGGCATGTGTGCCCGGGTTAAAATTGGCTAATATCTCCGCACTGTTGCCATCGCTGTGCAAATGTGTGCTAAGGATACCTTTGCCGGGAATATCTGTTGCCTGTATTACTGCAGCACCGGCACCATCACCGAAAATTACAGATACATTTCTACCCCGGGTAGTAAAATCGAGCCCGAAAGAATGTTTTTCGCTGCCGATCACAAGGATATTTTTGTACATACCCGATTTGATGAACTGATCTGCTATAGATAATGAATAAATGAAACCACTACACTGGTTTCTTACATCCAGCGCCCCTACTTCCCTCATGCCGAGAGCCCTTTGTACCAGTACACCGCAGCCAGGGAAAAAATAATCTGGTGATAATGTAGCAAAAATGATAAAGTCAATATCAGTTGGCGATAACCTGGCTCTTTCAATCGCAATTTTGGAAGCTTCAATACCCATTGTTGCAGTGGTTTCCGTCAAACGGCCTGCAAACCGCCTTTCTTTTATACCTGTACGTTCCTGTATCCACTCATCACTTGTATCCATATATTTTTTCAGGTCATTATTAGTGTATATTTTCTCAGGCACATAAAAACCAATGCCTGCGATAAAACTAGATGGCATAAGCAATAATATTTTTACTAAGATAAAAATATTTTACTAAAGGCAGGGTATATAAACAAAGCAACCTGTGCTTTAGCGGCACAGGTTGAAATAATTAACGGTATAACAAAATTTTTTTTTAAAAGCTTTACATTTTATATCCCGTCCATGTTCTGCTATCCTTATCAAACAACCAAAATATTCCATTAGCGAAGCTGAAATTAAAAGAGGTGTTGCAAATAGCATCGGCAGGCAAAAGAAGGGATTTTGTAAGTTTACCGGTTGTTTTACTGTATAGTTCAACGATCTTGTTATCTACATCCAGCAGGCCGAATTCTGCTCCCGGCATATTAGTAAACACTACAGTGGTGTTATTGTATTTATAAGGGAGTTCATCTTCCAGCAATACATCAAGATCGAGGGAATCGATCGCAACAGCCAACGGGTATTCTTTACCGGAGTTGCCGGTTTTGATATCGTATGCTACCACTTTATTGCCGGATAAAAATAATACAGCCTGGCTTTTTGCATCAAAAGTGCCAACGCTTTGTTCTCCTGGTTGGTTCCTTCCTTCCATGAATACGATGTTGCCAACAGGTATACCCTTCATATTCAATTTGAAATTAGTCCAGCCAAAATTATTATATCCATTAGCCTGGAGGCTTTTTGCAATAGGGTTGAACCACAATCCACGTACGTCAAATCCTGCCGTAAGCGTATCGCTGGAGAGTTGGTAGCCATTAATGTCGAATACCGTTATCGGGTATGAGGCATTCCCGGCCATAGCAGCATAGTATTTCTTTTGCAAAGGATGAAATGTAAGGCTGGCTCCGTTGGTTCCGTTTTCCCCCTTTTCCCCCGGGATTCTTAGTATAATAGTTTGCTTTAATTTCAGGGAAACTTGTGCATGAATGCCCGAAGACAAACAAATCAACGATACAAATAAGGTTATAAATTTTTTCATCGGTGTTTTTTTGTACAAGTAAACGAAAAAAAAATTGCAAAAACAATACCCGGCAGAGGGTATTATTTTTTTTCGGTAGTATTGTTCAGTGTTTTCCAAAGCAGGTCTTTTAGCCCGGGTAGCCCCAACCCGGTAACGGAAGAAATAAACACATAAGGTATATTTTCCGGCAATTCATTAACTATGGCTTTTTTCAGTTCATCGTCCAACAGGTCACTTTTGCTAATAGCAATCACAAAATCTTTCTGCAACATTTCGGGGTTATACTCTTCCAGTTCGTTTACGAGTATTTCAAATTCCTTTTTATGGTCAGCGCTATCCGCCGGCAGCAAAAAAAGCAATATGGAATTTCTTTCAATATGGCGCAGGAAACGGTGCCCCAAACCTTTTCCTTCTGCCGCCCCTTCTATGATGCCCGGAAGGTCTGCCACACAAAAACTTTTTCCATCCCTGTAAGCAACCATTCCCAATTGCGGAGTAAGAGTTGTAAAAGCATAATCTGCAATTTTAGGTCTGGCAGCGGTAATAGAAGATAACAGAGTAGATTTTCCGGCATTAGGAAAACCCACAAGGCCAACATCTGCCAATACCTTCAGTTCCAGCAGCTTCCAGCCTTCCAGGCCAGGCTCGCCGGGCTGTGCATAATCAGGAGCCTGATTGGTAGCTGTTTTAAAATTGGTATTGCCCAGCCCCCCTCTGCCGCCTTTTATCCAAATAATCTCCTGGCCGTCTTCCAGTATCTCTGCTTCCTTTTCACCGGTATCTTCATCTCTTGCAATAGTTCCCAGTGGGACTTCTATAATAATATCTTTCCCATTACGGCCGGTACTGTTATTTTTATTGCCGTTTTCTCCGTTTTCCGCAAGGACATTCTTAAAATACCGCAGGTGGAGCAAAGTCCACAATTGCGCATTGCCCTTTAATATAATATGAGCGCCCCTCCCGCCATCGCCGCCATCCGGCCCGGCCATAGCGTTGTATTTAGTGCGCATAAAATGCCTGCTTCCCGACCCCCCGTGCCCGCTTCTGCAAAATATCCTGATGTAATCTATGAAATTCGTTTTTTCCATATTGAAGCAAAGATAATTTTTTTGTAACAGGCTGCAGGAATACTTTTCAGCTTCATTGGCGTCGCACTCTTGTACGATATCACTCTGTTCATCTTTTTTTATTATGTATATGTATGTAAGCAAAATATGTGGCTGGTGGGTATTGGAACGGATTTTCCACATAGTTATTTTCGCTGCAAAACCAACTTAACCTTAAAACCTTTGTTATGAAAAAATTTAGAAACATTGCTCTCTTGCTGGCGGCACTCACGGTCTTCTTCTCATGTAAGAAGTCGTCCGATAGCCCCTATTCCTGTACGAGCTGCACAACCACTCCTGATGCAAAACCCTCAAATGATGCCAGCAGTAAAGGAATTTACAAGGGAGTTGTCATCGGTTCTACCGGCACTATCAAATTTGATATTCAAAACGACGGTTCTACCGTTACGGCAGTAATGGTACTAGACGGGCAAACCATCAACCTTACTTCTTCCGTAAGTGTTGTGAGCGGCCAGCCATATATTGCACCATTTACCGGTACATTAAACGGATCTCCTTTAACAATAAATTTTAGTGTGGATGCTACCGGCGAAAATCCGGTTATTACATCTTCATCTATCCCCGGGCACAGCACAGCACAGTTTGAATTGGTTAAAGAAACTTCCGCAGCGCTGGTAGAAGCGTTTGAAGGCACCTATTCCTCAACCAGTTCTGAAAAAGGAACATTTAATCTTCTTTTGTCCAGGGTATTAGGTAAATGGAAAGGTGCACATAGGGAAAATGGAACATCTGAAAACATAAGTATGGATGGCACTATTGGTTCAGACGGTAAGCTTTATGAAGACGGTACAGATTATATCGGTACTTTAACGGGCGATGTGATCTCCGGTAACTTTAAAGATGGTGATAATTATACAATAACCGTTTCCGGTAATAGAAAACTCTAAACTGTTCTCCCAAAAAGGCCTTCACTAAGAAGGCCTTTTATACATGTTTCTTTGCCTGCAAAATATTAGTTCAGCCTTGCCAGTTCCTCCATAATCTTTACGATCCTCCCGTTGACCGTTTCAAAATCGGCAAAGCCCGATGACAATAAATAAAATTTAGCATCTTTCACCTGCAGAAATAAAGCAGGGAACCCCGTAACATTCAATTGTTTGCATACGGCAAATTCATAATGAGCTTCCTGCCTGTACTTGTCACTTCGCAGTTTGGCATAAAAATCATCCTCCGGCAATCCATATTTTTCCAGCAGGTGCCGGTAAGCTTCATTATCATCCAGGTCTCTGCCTTCAAAGTTGAGTGAATACTGCAGGTCTGATGCGAAAGCCAATTGCTTGTCCGGCAAAAGCTCTTTGACAATACAAAGCGCAATAGCAGGTTTTTCTGAATTCATAACCCAATCGCTTTTTTCCGGGTTTTTGATATGCCAGAGAAAATCTTCACCAAATTGGATTCCCGTTATTTCTTCCACTCGTTTATATGACTTCAATATATAAGGGGCTATTTTTTCTATTGGCAGGGCATTTTCACCTGTCATCATTCCTCCACTATATACGTCTACATAAAACCTGTCATGGTAAGCAGCGGCTATTTTTTTTACAACCGGGCCAAAGCCATAGCACCAGCCGCAGTAAGCATCATAACAATAAATAAGCGTAGGGGTCATTGTATTTTTTTAATGGGCTTCCAGCCAATTGTTGCCGACACCCAGTTCCGCATCAGCAGGGACATTGTTAGGCAATTGCATAGCCGATTGCATACAGTTCAATATAATCGGTTTGATAATATCCACTTCGTTTTTGTGCGCATCGAAGATAAGTTCATCATGTACCTGCAACAGCATTTTCGATTTAAATTTATATTTTTTGAATTCCCGGTGGATACTAATCATGGCCAGTTTGATCATATCCGCAGCCGATCCCTGGATAGGCGAATTAATAGCATTTCTTTCAGCAAAACTTCTTACTGTAAAATTAGCGCTGGCAATATCCTTTAACCAGCGTTTTCTTCCCATAAGCGTTTGTACATATCCGTTGTCTTTTGCAAAGCGGATCGTATCATCCATATATTTTTGTATGGAAGGGAATTCCTTTTTATAATTATCAATGATTTCTTTAGCTTCCGTTCGGGAAATGCCGAGATTTTCTGCCAACCCAAAAGCCCCCTGCCCATAAATAATGCCGAAATTCACGCTTTTTGCTTTATAGCGCATTTCTTTTGTAACCATACTTTCTTCCACATTAAATACTTTAGCAGCAGTAGCGGTATGAATGTCTTTCCCATTTCTGAATGCGGCACACATGTTTTCATCGCCACTAATGGCAGCCACTATCCTAAGTTCTATCTGTGAATAATCTGCTGATATAAGAAGAAAATCTTCATTGCAGGGAATAAAGGCCTTGCGGATCTCCCTTCCCCTTTCTGTGCGTACGGGGATATTTTGCAAATTGGGGTTATTGCTGCTCAGGCGCCCTGTTACGGCAACAGCCTGCGCATAAGAAGTATGCACCCGCCCTGTCTTATTATTTATAAGTTCGGGCAACGTATCCACATAAGTATTCTTAAGTTTTGTAAGTTCCCTGAAAGCGAGGATATCATCACATATTTTGTGTTGATGGGCAAGTTTTGCCAATACATCTTCACCAGTGGCATACTGGCCGGTCCGGGTCTTTTTTGCTTTAGGGTCAAGGTGCATTTTTTCGAAAAGAACTTCTCCGAGTTGCTTCGGCGAAGCCAGGTTAAATCGCACCCCCGCTTGTTCGTATACGCTTTCTTCACATATTTTTGCTTCGGTGGCCAGTTGTTTGGAATATTCCTTCAAAAAATCCACATCAATCTTTATTCCTTCAAATTCCATATCGGTGAGTACTTTCACCAGTGGGTTTTCAACTTCGTAAAAAACCTTTTCCACTTCCTTTTGTTTGAGCTGCGGTAGAAATATATTCTTCAATTGCAACGTAATGTCGGCATCCTCGGCAGCATACTCTTTAATCTTTTCGATTTCCACATCACGCATATTTCCCTGTTCTTTTCCTTTTTTACCAATCAACTCGGTTATAGATACCGGCTGATAACCCAAATACCTGGCGCTCAGGATATCCATATTTCGTTTTCCTTCCGGTTCTATTACATAATGTGCCAGCATGGTATCAAATATAATTCCCTTAATTTCATATCCATACCATTTTAGCACCAGCATATCATACTTAATATTTTGCCCCACCCATTTTTTGTTTTCATCTTCAAACAGCGGGCGGAATAGCTCTAGTATTTCCAGGCACTTTTCATGCTGGCTTGGGCAAGGGATGTAAAACGCTTCATTTTTACTAAATGAAAAGCTCAATCCATCAAGT
>CAZKPH010000003.1:0-24547 GCA_964554605.1 uncultured Ferruginibacter sp. | reverse complement strand
CGAAGATTGCTTCCTCTCACGCCTCTGCTACGGCCACCAGATGACCTATGCCCGCCGCCACCTCCAAAAAAACTGCTAAAAGGGCTGTCATCCCCGAAAACATCCCCAAACTGGCTGAAGATGTCTTCCATATTCATGCCACCGCTAAATCCACTGCCACCGCTACGTCCAGAGCCAAAAGCCTGGTGTCCGAAACGGTCGTATTGTGCACGCTTGTCAGAGTCGCTCAATATTTCATACGCTTCTGCAGCTTCCTTAAATTTTTCTTCTGCAGCTTTATCTCCCGGATTGCGGTCGGGGTGGAATTGCATGGCCACTTTACGGTATGCTTTTTTAATCTCATCCTGCGATGCAGACCTGGCAACCCCTAATATTTCATAAAAATCTTTTTTCATCTTTTGGCCCTGGGAGGGTATTAATTTTATTTTTTGTTATCATCCTTTTTGCAAAGCCCCGCAGCAGTGGCGTCGCACACTGCAACAGTACAATAAAGCCCGGCAGGTTTACTTTCCCACAACCACCTTCGCAAAACGGATTATCTTATCATTCAGGTAATATCCCTTCTGAATCTCATCTATCACTTTGTCTTTCAGATATTTCGTTGGGGCCGGTATCTCTGTAATTGCTTCATGCTTCTCAACATCAAACGGTGTATGAATACTCTCCATCTGTTTAAGGCCACGGCTTTGCAGCGAATTACGCAATTTATTGAACACAAGTTGAATCCCTTCCTTTATCTGTTCAATATCTGTACTGGACTGTATTTGCTTTTCAGCCCTGTCACAATCATCAAGTACTTCCAACAACGAAGTAATTACCTCTTTACCTGCAGTTTGGATAAGCTCTATCCGCTCCCTGGCATTGCGGCGTTTAAAATTGTCAAATTCCGCAAACAGGCGGAGATACTTATCTTTTTGCTCTTCCAGATCAGCTTCGAGTTTTTCCGTCGGGTTCTCGGCATCAGGGCTGTTCAGGTGAGTATTACCCGGTACATCTGCATCGGCATTGATATTTATGTCATTCAGTTCCTGCTGCCCGTTTGTAGAAGGATCCTGCATTTCATTTCCAGTTACTTTTTCTTCCATATTAACATAAAATTGTTTGCGAAGGTACAATAGTCAAACAGTTTGCCAATGGGTAAATTGCCGTCAAATTGGCAATTTTTTTTAACCCGGTACGCAATAATGTGTATACTGAACGGCAAAACCTACCTTTGCGGCAGAAAACAATGGCATAAGCCGGGAATTCCTGCCTGTGGCATAAGCCTGTTTTCTTACATAGTTCCATGAAAAAGATTGTATTAAAAAAAAATATCAGCCGTAGGGTAGAAACGGGTCATCCATGGGTCTTCTCCAACGAGGTAAATACAAGTGCCTGTGATATTTCTGCTTTACATCCCGGAGAGATTGCCGAAGTATATACTTCAGATAAAAGATTTATCGGAAAAGGGTATTGTAATCCTAAATCACAGATACTTGTAAGGCTACTAACCCGTAGAAAAGATGAAGCGATCAACGAAGAATTTTTTTATAACCAGATCCGCCTGGCCTGGGATTATCGCAAAAAAACAGGCTATACCGAAAATTGCAGGCTTGTGTTTGGCGAAGCCGATAATTTACCCCAACTCATTATTGATAAGTTTAATAATTATTTCGTAGTTCAAACACTTGCTGCGGGCATTGATGTCTGGAAACCTGCTATTGTTAAGGCGTTGAACAGGGTATTTTCTCCGGGAGGCATCTATGAAAGAAATGATGTGCCTGTAAGGGAACTGGAAGGGTTAGAAAAGGTAAAAGGCTATCTGTCCGAACCGTTTGGCACCGAGATAATAATAAACGAAAATGGCATCAAATATTTTGTAGATATCGCTAATGGTCAAAAAACCGGTTTTTTTCTGGATCAACAGGACAATCGGCTGGCTATAAAGCATATTGTAAAAAATGCCGATGTACTTGGTGCGTTTTGTTATACCGGGTCCTTTGAGGTGGCGGCAGCCTGTTTTGGGGCGAGGTCCGTATTGGGGTTGGATATTTCGCAGAATGCCATTGATATGTGTAATAGAAATGCCCGCCTGAACGGAGTAGGGAATGTTTGTACTTTCACTTGTGTAAATGCATTTGATATGCTTAGGCAATGGGTGAAAGAAAAAAAGCAATGGGATGTAGTGATGCTCGACCCACCTGCATTTACCAAATCAAGGGCTAATATTGATAAGGCAGTAGCCGGGTATAAAGAGATTAATTTAAGAGGAATGAAACTGGTAAAGCCAGGAGGTTTTTTAGTCACTTCAAGTTGTACCAATCTGGTTCACCCGGAATTGTTCCTGGATATTATTCACCAGGCTTCTGCCGATGCAAAAAGGAAGATACGCCAGGTGGCTTTTAATACACAATCCCCGGATCATCCCGTCATTCCTGGCCAGGAATATACACAATACCTAAAGTTCCTGATACTACAGGTTCTTTAATAAGAATGGAATAAGACTTGAAAGGATTATTTAATTACCTGGAATTTACCGGATTGTAATATTTTCCCGCTCCGGTCTCTCAGTTGATATACATAGATGCCTCTGTAAAAATCATTAAGAGGTAAAACTATATGTTGGGAAGGTACTTTGAGTTCATATACCTTTTTGCCCATGAAATTATACAATTGAATAGAAAAAGACCTGTCGACAGTGCGTTGAAAATCAAACACGACCGAAGAAGAAGCCGGAGTAGGGTAACATTTCAGAATCTTAACCTGCTGATCAACACCCGGTTTGCTTTGTCCAAACCCTGTCAATGTAAAGGCTACCGCAAAAAACAATATAGGTATAAATTTCTTCAATATTGTAAAGTTAATGCTTTCAGCCAGAATTGCAAATTTAGCTCTTTAAAAAAGCAGTGTAAGCTTTTATGAGCTTACACTGCTAAGGATCAGGTTTATTGTTTTACAAATCTGATATTTTCATATTTTAAACCATTTATAAATACCAGATTATAATTGCCTTTTGGCAGGGTTGATACGTTTACGGAAGTTTGAACGGCATCCGGCATTACCCTGAGGTCGGATATTTTTTTGCCATCCATTGTAAATATTTCAACTTTAGCGCCATTGGCAGCTTTTTCATGAGAAATATAAAGGGTATTAACAGCCGGGTTCGGGAAAATACTTAGTGTTGCCAAAGCCCTGTTGTTAACGGCAATAATGGAACTGTATCTGAAAGCCCCGCTCTTGTCAGTGATCTTCAATCTATAGTAAGCAACACCATTGTCAACCGTTTCATCTATATATGAATAACTACTGTTTTGAGCAGCGTTTACAGAACCGATAGTGGCAAATGTTTTGCCATCTGTACTTTTTTCAACAATATAAGTGCTGGTGTTTAGTTCATTCGCATTTGTCCAGTAAAGCTTGGTTTGGTTACCTGCTTTAGTGGCATTGAAAGAAACTAAAGTTACAGGAACTGTACCATGAGGTTTCAATCCGAAAGTAAACGGGCTGAAAGAATTTACAACCTGCGAAACAATCGTCCCGGTAGCCAGGTCTCCTGTAATGGTAGTGCCTGTTGTCCCCACTTCATCATACCATGTGCCCTCTATCAGGTGAGCAACGGTAATATCCTGGTTCACGTCAGGAGCCCCACTGTTTGACCATGTAGAAGTTTTGGTATTATCATAGTTCAGCGTAATCTGAGCATCTGCACCACTGTTCTTCCTGATGTCCCAGTATTCGCTGGTACCAACAGAAGTTACCGGCGTAGCTACAGATGTTGTTGAAGCTCCACTTGTATTGAAGAACTCAGCCGTATAACTGCTGGCATCGGTTGTAGCTGGTGTTATAGATGCCGGGCGGTAAGTTCCACCTTTACCCACAGGGAATGCATATACGGCAGTACCGGCTGTAAGCTTGGTTAGCGGCCCGGCAACATGTGATGCCGTACTTCCGCCATTTGTAGCAGCAGCCGACCCGACAGTAAGCATATTAGATGCTGATGACGTAATAGTGCCATTTGTAAGATTGAGAGAATCATTAGCCTGTACGCTTCCGTTAAGTGTCAATCCGGCAGCATTATTGATAATGAGGCCACTGACATTGGCCGGTAAACCGTCGCCGGAATTTTGAGCAGCACTTCCTTCGTATGAATAAGTAGCGGCGGTGGAGAAACTGCGGGTACTGGTCTGGACTGGTCCGGCAGATGCAGAAGCCGTAATACCAGCAGTAGCGCCTATTCTCAATTTGGCCCCAGCCAACAGATTCAATGTCCCTGCGCCGCTGACTATCTGCCCTGCGTTTCTGAAATCAGCGATTTTGCTAATATTGATAACGCCTCCTGCTGCAACATTGATTGTTGTTACGTCTCCTGTACCCGGGCTGTTGTCCGCTTTCGTGCCATTCGGGTAGAACTCACTAACATTCAATGTGCCGGTTGCACCAATATTCAGAGTGAATATTTTTCCTGTAATACCGAGGCTCATATAGTTGTTAGTATGGCCTGTCCAACCATTAGCAGTAGTGTTGCCAGCTACAGTGCCATCTACAAAAGTAAGGGTACCGTTAATATTGATAGTCTGGGCAAATGTACCGCTGGTATGAGAACTTGAGATAGGGGTATAACAACTCCAGGGAGCAAATGTTAGTGTCTTTCCGGTGTTAATTGTTAAGGTATTATTATCTCCTGCAACAGTATAGAACCCCGCTGCATTACCTGCATTTGCCGAACCATGATAATTCAGTGTAACATCGTTATCAATGGTAATTGTTGTTGAAGCTGTATTGGTTCTGATACGTGACAGGTTGATGGTACCGCCTCCTGTAATAGTAAGCCCGGTGCCGAATACATCCAGGCTGATACCATCTGCATCATTGCCGGCTGACAAGTTGCCAATCAGAGAACCGGATTTAACAGAAACTGTTGAACCATAAACTTTCAGATAAATGGGTGAATTAACCTTATTGCTGGATTTAAGTGTACTGTTTCCGTCGATATAAAGGTTATTGATACTTCTGGCGGAAGTTTCATCATTTACCGTATAGCCATCTATTATGTAAACATTAGCTGTTGTTGCGTTAGGGAAATCGCTTGATGTAACCCATGCAGTACCGTCCCATTTATTCCATGTTGTAGCTACACCCCAGTTAGCATTGGCTACTGATTTGTAATCTCCTACAGTGTAGGCAATATTGGTTCCGGATCCTGTAACGGCAACGTTCTGTACAGTTGCTCCGCCGCCTGTTGCACTGATATTATCATTATAGCTGATTACATCAGTAGGAGAAAAATGAACATAGATAGTAGTAGTGGCTAAAGTACCTCCTGTATAGGGAATATCAATGCTTGTAGCAAAACCGCTGCCTGTAGTAGCAGAAACCTGGTACCCTGTTGGAGCGGTGATTGTAATATTACCATCAGTTGGATTAAGCCCGGCCCCTGTAATAGTAAATGTTTTTTCACCAGAAGTAGTTGGAATTAATACAGACCCGAAAGCAAGGCTAAGCGGGTTTACAACAAGTGAAGGGCTGGAAGGTGCTGAGGTCGTGAATGTTACATCATCGCCATATACAGTACCGGCTGTGCCGGTAGCATAAGCTCTTACATGATAAGTAGTACTGAAGGATAAGCCTGTAATTGTACTGGCTATAGCGCCAACACCTGTCGGGCCATCTGTGGTCTTAGAATCTGCCGTTGTAGGATTAGCAGAAGTGCTGTAGCAGAAACCACTAACGGTAATGCTACCGCCACCAACATCAGTAATATTACCGGCAAGTACGGCAGACGACTCTGTAATAGACGTTGCAACAGGATTGCTGGTAGTAACGGTTGGAGGCGTAACGCTTGTCGGTGATGTGATAACAATATCATCGATCTGAAAATTATTGGCAGAACGTTGGATCTTTACATAAGCGGGATTAGTAAAATTAGATGTAACGGAAGCAGGAATATTGAAAGTAACCTGGTTCCATGTTCCGGTAGTTAGGCCGTTCAGCGTTCCATATGTTGAACTGGCAAGAGACCATGCGCCACCACCTGTAGAACTGATAGAACCGGTATTAGCCGTAACAGTGGAATTGGTTCCAGCACCGATTATTACTACAGCAGAATTGCCGTTGGGATATACCCAGAGAGTAACCTGGGATACACCTGTTGTTATCAAAGGTGTAATAAGATAGCTGCTTGAACTGGATGTATAAGCTAATGCCCTGTTTCCGCTATGTGCATTAGCAGCAGGAGCAGTAGCGGCAGTTACAACACTGTTGGCTTTGTATGCCCATGTTCCTGCGGTACCGTATGTTTCGGTAACAGTAATAGTGGCACTCCCGGATACTCCGGTGTTTGACCAGCCTGATTCTTCGAAACCTTCGCTTATAACCTGTGCTTTAACTGTGGATATGGTTAGTGTCAGCACAGCAAGCAAACCTACAAACGAAATGTTCCTGAAAAAATTCTTTAAGTAAAAATGCGTAAACAAATTTTTCATAACAGTTTTTTTGGAGTGAAGCAATGTTATTTTTTTGAAGCTTAGATGGGGAATAATGACAATCTAATTCGTTAAAAATGTGTAACAAAAATATACACTCTTGCTAAGATAAATACAATTAAAAGGCTCTTTGATTTCATCTTTTTACGCAATCGTTCCCGAAGAAAAACCGCTGATTTTTTTTACTTAATGAAAAAAATAATATGAAAAAATCCCCACAGGAATTACCTGTGGGGATAGCGCAAATTTTTCTGAAAATAATTAATTCAGTTCGGCCAGCTTTTTTTGGATTACTTCAAAATTGGGGAGTTCGCCGGCATTTTCCAATATCTCTGCATATTGAATGTAACCTTCTTTGTCAATGATAAAGGCAGATCTTTTGCTAACTCCTTTCATATCCAGTATCCAATCTGTGTATATGGCGCCAAAAACAGTAGATACCTCTTTGTTAAAATCGCTAAGCAAGGGGAAATTATAATGCTGGTCTTCCTTGAACTTTGCAAGTGTAAAGACAGAATCAACAGATATCCCAAGTACCTGGGCATTGGCGCTATTGTATAATGCAATACCATCTCTGATACTGCATAGTTCTTTTGTACAGACGCCGGTAAAGGCTTGTGGAAAGAAAAGGATGAGTACGTTTTTCCCTTTAAAATCACTAAGGGTTACTTTGTTTTTTTCACTATCGTAAAGTGTAAATGCCGGAGCTTGTTTTCCGATTTCAATAGCCATAATTGTAATTTTTTTGCAAATGTAATGTTAGCGGGCATCGGTTACCGATATATGATTGAAGCTATAATGAATTTTACAAGGTTTTTACTTTTGTTGCCTGTTTATTGGCACCTGTTGTTTTATTGCTGTATCAAATAATATTAAAATATAATAAATAGGGAACAGTGGTTCTTTTATTTCGTTGATAGTGGCAGAAACGGCATTTTTCTTGCTATGTATTTCCCGTGCGTAAAGGTTGGGGAGATATAAACGGTAACTTTGACAACGAAGAATAAAATCACATGAAAATAAAACAGATAGCCCTGCCTATTTTATTATTATTTGCCGCGACTTCGCAAATAGCTTTCGGGCAAGTGAAATCGTATAGCCTTACACAGGATGGAGATACTGTTAATATTATAGATTCCAAAGGGTTACGACAGGGAAAATGGATTGTTTCGGTTGCAGAATTGAGGGGAGAGCCTGGATATGAAGAAGAAGGAATTTATAAGAATGACAAAAAAGAAGGAGTATGGCGTCGTTATAGTCTGCAGGGAGATTTGCTTGCCATTGAAAACTATAAGTATGGTGGCAAAGATGGGCTTCAACAATATTATTCATTTTTGGGTGCATTACAAAAGGAAGAAGAATGGCATGCTTATAACCCGGATGCCCCCTACGATACGATACCCATTTACGGAGTAGATAATAACCAGATCATTGAATATAAAATCGTAAAAGCACAACAATATAGTGTGCCTCATGGTGTATGGAAATATTATGATTCGGAAAGCGGGCGGGTAACTAAGGTAGAAAAATACGATCGGGGTGCTTTGCAAAAGGATCAGGATGATAAACCTGTTGCTATTGCTGCAAATACGGAAAATCCGGCCCCTGCGGCTGCCACTGCTGATAAAGCAAAACCGAAAGCCGTTAAGCCTCAGGAGGTACTTGAATACGAAAAAAAATATAGCAAGAAAAAACGATCCCATCTGGAAAGAGATGGTAAAACGAGTTTATAATTTACCTGTTCAAATCATTTTTTTCCGGTTATTTGCTTAGGGCTGCTTCTGTATTTCTCTTTGCATAGGATTTGCCCTGCCTCCTGCTGTTCCCCTGGATACGGGTTTGGATTTAAATAATTTAAACTTACTTGGAATACTTACAGCCGGCCAGTTATTATTTGTTTCATCAATATCTGCTGTTTCCCTGAATGGATCTAACCTGATGGAAATAACTTCTTTTGTTTTTAGGAAAGTCTTCACTACTTTATTTTCATTTTTTCTCCATATCTGAACCGGTATTCTGTCAATTTCCGTACTGCCGTCTGCATATGTCCATTCAATGATAATAGGCATTACGAGTCCACCTTTGTTACTGAATGTTATTTCATAAAGATTTTTGTTGCCGGCCAGCTTGTATTTTTCATCAAGAGTGAGCGTATCTGTTGCCACCGCATCTTCGCTCCCGTCGGGAAGATTAGAAACAGTGTCAATGGCTGCCAGCCCCCTGTCATATCTCCAATAAAAATCTCTTAGCGTTGTGTCGGCGTCAGTCGCAAACACTATAGATTTGTCTTCCCTGTTCCGTGTTTTTGAAATGTCTTCATATTTATTTAGCAGTGGCGGTGCAATTTTTGGAGATGCCGGTTCACTTTTTTTCGAAGGGGCTAAGCTTTCCGAAGATAGCGTTGACCATTTTACAGTATCAATGGAAATATCGCATGGTTCCGTACCATAGAACCATCCACGCCAAAACCAGTCAAGGTCTTCTCCGCTGGCATCTTCCATTGTCCTGAAAAAATCAGCAGGTGTGGGATGGTGAAAAGCCCAACGTCTTGCATATTCTTTAAAAGCATTGTCGAAGAGTTTCCTGCCCATGATCGTTTCGCGGAGTATATTTAGCCCGGCACAGGGCTTGGCATACGCATTGAAGCCGAAATTGTTAATATTTTCGCTATTTGTCATGATCGGCTCCAGTTGGTCTTTCGGGAGTTTCATATAGTCGGCCATTTTATATGCCGGGCCTTTGCTTACAGGGAATTTATTGTCCCATAACTCTTCTGTGAGGTATTCGCAAAATGAATTCAGCCCCTCATCCATCCATGTCCATTGCCTTTCATCGCTGTTAATAATCATGGGGAAGAAATTATGTCCTACTTCATGGATAACAACGCCGAGCATTCCATTTTTTGTGCCTTCGCTGTATGTGCCATCTTTTTCGCATCTGCCGAAATTGAAGCATATCATCGGGTATTCCATTCCGTTAGCAGCTTCAATACTTTGTGCAACCGGGTAAGGATAGGGTATGGTAAACCTAGAATATGTTTTAATGGTATGTGCTACAGCTTTGGTGCTGAAGCGGCGGTAGAGATTGTACGATTCTTTCGGGTAGGCACTCATGCACATTACTTTTTTCCCGGCAATATATACAGGCATTGCATCCCAGATGAATTTGCGGCTGCTTCCCCAGGCGAAGTCCCTTACCATACTGGCATTAAAGATCCATGTTTTTGAATCACTCCTTTTACTTTTCTCCTTATTGGTAGCTTCATTAAGTGTAACTATTTCTGTAACATCCTTTGCCGATTGCACAGCCTTCCAGCGGTTGTATTGTACGGGGCTAAGAACCTGCTGGTAGTTAGCAGCCTCTCCGGTTGCCATTACAATATGATCTGCCGGTACCGTAATACTTACGGAAAAATTGCCAAAGGTTAATGCAAACTCCCCGCTGCCTGCAAATTGGTGGTTTTGCCATCCCTGAAAATCACTGTAAACGCATAGCCGGGGGTACCATTGTGTCATAGTAAAAATATCATTGCCGTCATCAGGAAAGTTTTCAAAACCGCCTCTGCCGCCATACTTGGTTCTTTCAATTATGTTGTAATTCCATTTTACATGAAATATAAATGACTGTCCCGGTTTTAATAATGATGGGAGGTCAACACGCATCATTGTCTTGTTGATAAAATAATCAAGTTTTTTCCCGGAAGCATCTGTTACTTCTTCAATATTGTCGCCGTATTCTTTATCGGTTTCCCCGCTAAGATTTTTGATATCCTGCACTGAAAGTACTTGTGGCATTGGGTTGCTGTAGGGGTATCCTGCATTATTGGCCTTGCTATGCTGGTTTTCGTCGAGTTGCAGCCAAAGGTAGGATAGTTTATCAGGCGAGTTATTGAAATAGGTTATCGTTTCCCTGCCATACAGAATTTTTTGTGATTCATCCAGTCGGCAGGAGATATTGTAATCACATCTTTGCTGCCAATATTTAGGGCCGGGAGCGCCGCTGGCTGTCCTGTATTCAGTGGGAGTAGGTAATATGGTACCAAGTTGTTCAAATCGGTTTCCGTGGTTGCTTCCCGGGTTATTTTTAATATCCTGTGAAGAACAAGTGATAGCTACCAGCAGAAAAAAAATAAGAGATAAATATTTCATTAAATGATTTTTTGGGCTTATTGCAATGGAAATCTTTCCCATGCCATATTAAATGCTATATAAAACGTTATTGCCGATAATGACCATACCCATATTTTTTGTGGGAATCTTACGGCTGTAAGGAAAATATAGTTTATCAATAATAACGCAGATATTAAAGTTATTTGCCCGACTTCCAGCCCAATATTAAAACTGAGCAGTGGGATAGCAATATTGCCATTATGCGAAAGCATGAAACGTATCGTATTGGCAAAACCCATACCATGGATAAGCCCAAACGAAAGAGCGATAAAATAATTGAGCCTGAAAGACCGGAAGCTATAATTTTTCAGTGTACAATTAAATATTCCTGTTGCCATGATAGTACAGGGAATCAAAAATTCGACCCATGTATCAGGAATTCGTAGTATGTCATATACGCTCAATGCCAATGTTACGGAATGCCCGATTGTAAAAGCAGTAACCAATATCAGGATGGGTTTCCAGTTTTCCAGGCGGTAAATTGCCGATAATACAATAATAAAAAGGATATGGTCCAATGCATCCAGGCTGATAATGTGGCTCCAGCCCATGCCTAAGAATATCCAGAAATCATTCATGTGTAAAGTTTTCCGTATTGTCGTATCTTGAGTTGCAAATATCTGCATAATAATTTTCAGAATCATATAGATTTTTCAAATGGCAGTTTTATTGTACAGGTGGTCGGCACTATTGCTGTTTTCCTTAAGCAATTTATGGGCGGGGCATCCGGTATATGTAAGCGTAACAGAAATAGAATATAATCCTGGCGGGAGGGCACTGGAGATCAGTTGTAAAGTCTTTACGGATGATTTTGAGAAATGCTTGCGCAAAAAGTATGCAGGAAAAATAGACCTGTTAAACAGGCAGTATACATCTGTCATGAACCCGTTGGTATCGGCATATATGCAGCAACACCTGCGTGTAAATGCAAACGGGAAAGATGTTTTTTTGCGGTTTATGGGATATGAGCAACAGGAAGAAGGGATCGTCGGCTTTTTCCAGGCAGATAATTTGGCTTTTGTAAGAAAACTTGTTGTAACCGATAATATCCTGTACGATTGCCAACCGGCACAAATGGGTATAATCCATGTTACGGTAGATGGTAACAGAAAGAGTTACCGGTTGAATAATCCGGACGCAATAGCTGTTTTCAATTTTTAGGACTTACTGAGATACTATTCTTTGCTCTTATCTTCCACCATGGGAAGGGTTACAAGTAGTTTATCAATGCGTTGCCCATCCATATCAACTATTTCAAATCTAAAACCTCTCCACGCAAAAGTCTCGCCTGTTTGCGGAATCCTCTCCAACTCATGCAATACAAATCCGGCAAGCGTATCAAATTCCTGATCGCCTTCATTGATCCATTCCGTTTTTTCGAACTTATGCAGGAAATCATAAAAAGGTATTTGAGCATCAATCAGATAAGATCCGTCTTCTCTTTCAAAGAAAGTATATTCCTCCTGGCCGGTTTGTGGAACATCGCCTACAATAGCCTCCAGGATATCGTTTAATGTAATCATTCCCTCCAGCGTGCCGTATTCGTTTACGATAAAACAACTATGTATTTTAGTTTCTTTTATCTTTTCAAGTACCTGGTAGGGGCTATTGTTTTCCGGAACAAATAATGCGGGCCTGATAAGGCTTTTCAGGCTGGTATCGTCATTTGCCTTTAACAGGTCCTTTATATATATAATCCCTTTTATGTCATCTACCTGCCTTTCGCAAACGGGATAGGTAGAAAAAGTGATAGTATCGAATTTGTCTTTTACTTCAGCAACTGTATCATCAATGTCCAGCCATACGATATCAGTGCGATGGGTCATAAGTGAAGTAATATTCCTGTCTCCCAGGTGGAAAACCCTTTCAATGATTTCTTTTTCTTCCTCTTCAATTGTGCCGTGTTCGCTACCTTCCGTGATCATAGCTTTTATTTCATCTTCAGTAACTGCACTGTCGGCAGAGGCTTTTATATTGAACAGCTTAAAAATAAAGTTAGTTATGGAAGTAAGGAACCAGACTACGGGATAGATGAATGAAGAAAGGAAATTCATTGGGCCGGCAACAACCCGTGCAATTTTTTCGGCACGGAGAATACCAAGCTTTTTAGGAATAAGTTCTCCCAGTATGATGGACAGTATCGTTACCAGTATTACAATGACAGAGGTGGAAATAGAATCTTTGTAAGGCCTGAAAAGATCGATCCGTTCAACATATGGTTCAAGGTATTTTCCAAATTTTTCTCCCGAATAAACCCCCGTAAGGATGGCCACAAGTGTTATGCCTATTTGTGCAGTAGAGAGGAATTTTTCGGGATTTTCCGCCAGGTCAAGTGCTGCTTTGGCTTTTGCATCCCCCTTATTTGCCATGCTTTCCAGCTTTGTTTTTCTTGCACTGACTAATGCAATCTCACTCATTACGAACAAGCCGTTCACAAGAATAAGCGTAAGTAGTATAATTATTTCTGTCATAATATTCAGGCCAACCCTATGTAACGATTAAAGCTCCTGCCAGACAAATATCCGATAAGTATTCCAATTAGTGCTCCTCCGGCAATATCGATGGGATAATGTACACCGACATAGACCTGGGCATAGCATATTAGCGCCGCCCATAAAAAAAATAAGGCAGGCCATTGATTGAACTGTTTTTTTAGCGTAAGGAAGAAAAACATAGCCAGGCCGAAGTGGTTGGCAGCATGCGATGAAGTAAAACTGGAACTCTGTGGCCTGTATTCCACCAATACCCTGACCCATGAAGCAATGGCCGGATCATTGCAAGGGCGCATGCGTAATATTGTATTTTTAACAATATCACTGCTTATGTAATTGGTAGCTATAGCTGTTATGGCGGCAAATGCGATCCACCACCATGCCGTTTTCTTAAAATTTACTAATGCAAAAACCAGCAAAAAGAAATATAGCGGGTTCCAGAAAGGGGCATTCCTGAAAAAAGGCATTACAGTATCAAAAAGGTCGTTATGCCATTTGTAATTAATTAGCCGGAACAAAGCAAGGTCCCATTTTAGCAATGATTGCATGTTGTTAAAATAATATATCAACAAAAATAATTAATCTAATTTTGCCACACCTTAAATAATTTATATGTTTTCTTTAAAAAGGGTTCCTGTATTACTTCGTTGGCTGATGAGTGTTTTTTTATGGTTTTTAGCTTCAATGACCCTTTTCAGGGTTATATTTTATTTGAAATATAACCCTGCCAATAAGCCGTTTAGTGGCTCTGCTTTCTTTATGGGGCTTCGGTTTGATGTAAAGTTCATTTGTATACTGATACTTTTTACCTTTCTATTATGTATCATTCCAGCATTAAATCCTTTTAGGAACAAAAATGCGGGTAAGGCATGGCTGGTTTTCCTTCCCCTGGTATACGGTGTTTTGCTTTTTTTTTACATAGCAGATTACTACCATTACGATTATTTGCATCAGCGTTTGAATGCTAATGTTCTTAATTACACAGAAGATGCAGCTATTTCTTCTAAAATGATGCTGCAATCTTATCCTGTATTTACTTTATTGGCCATTATTGTTGTGGGAATAATTTTGGCCGTATGGTATTTCAGGAAAACCATGCGTTTCTTTCTCAGGCAGTCTTCGCTGGCTGTTAAGCGTAAGTGGTTGTGGAGTATTGGGTTCTTTATCTTATCGGGCCTATGTATTTTCGGGAAGATCAATCAGTACCCGTTGCGATGGAGCGATGCTTTTACATTAAGCGACGATTTTAAAGCCAGCCTTTCATTAAATCCGCTACAAAGTTTTTTCAGTACGCTTCGTTTTACTGATACCAATCCGGACATGAACAAGGTAAAAGAATACTATCCTGTTATGGCTGCTTACCTGAACGTTGATCATCCAGATTCCATGGCTCTTAATTATAACCGAACTATTACGGCCAATCCTGTTCAAAAGCCCGTTAATGTTGTCCTTGTAATTTGTGAGAGTTTCAGTATGTATAAAAGTTCCATGAGCGGGAACCCATTAAATACAACGCCTTATTTTGATGAGATGTGCAGGAATGGTGTTTTCTTCGACAAATGTTTTACACCTGCATATGGTACCGCAAGAGGCGTGTGGGCCACACTGACAGGCATTCCTGATGTGTTGGGGAGTAGTAAGCACACTGCCAGCAGGAATCCCGCAGCAGTAGACCAGCATATTATCATTAACGACTTTGCCGGGTATGATCGATTTTATTTCTTAGGTGGCAACCCCACCTGGGCAAATATCCAGGGATTGCTACAGAATAATATTGAAAATATCCATGTGTATAGTCAGGATAATTTTAAAGCAAAAAAGATAGATGTATGGGGTATTAGCGATAAACATCTTTTTCTGGAAGCGAATACGATATTGGCTTCACAGGTAAAACCCTTTTTTGCAATTATACAAACGGCAGATAATCATCGCCCATATACCATTCCTAATGAGGATCTTGTTAGGTTCAAAAAAGTAACTTTTCCGTCGGATACTTTGAAAAAATACGGATTTGGAACAAATGAAGAATTAAATGCATTCCGCTATACTGATTTCTGTTATCAGGAATTCATCGAAGCGGCAAAAAAAGAAAAATATTTTTCGAATACCTTATTTGTATTTGTCGGGGATCATGGTATCCGTGGCGACAGATCGCCGATCTATCCCCTAAGCTGGTGGGAGCAGGGGCTCTCGGCCGAACATGTCCCTTTACTATTTTATAGCCCGTTTTTTTTACATTCTCAGCGCATCAGTTCTACTTGTTCCCAAATAGATATATTGCCGAGTGTTGCTGCCATTGCAGGAATATCCTGCACCAATACTACTTTGGGCCGCAATCTTTTTGATACGGCCAATTCCGGCAGGGGCAAGGCTTTTATAATGGATCACGACGAAAGGACAATCGGTATGGTCGACGGACAGTTTTATTATCTGAAGAATCTGCGGACCGGGAAGCAGGAATTTGTATCCATGACAGATAATTTACCAGTGGAAAATAATAAATACACAGATAGTGTGCGGCAGGGCTTATTGATACTTACTAATGCTTATTACCATACTTCCAAATACTTAATTGTAAATAATAAAAAGAAAAAATAGTTTTACTGCCATAGCAGCTTATTTTTGTACACAGGTAATTGCCAATACATAATAATATCAATTGATATTATTACATTCGCCTGATTCGGCTTAAGGAAAAATAAAAAAGATATGCTGATAAAATGGAAAGTCCCTAAGACCATTCAATGGATAGTGAAGCTGTTCATTATTTATTTATTTATTTTCACGGCGTTCCGCATTGCTACAGTTATCTGCTTTAAGCCTGCTGAAATTTCCTTATGGGAACTTATTCCGTCCTTCATACTCGGGCTATCTTATGACCTTAGGTGGATTGCCATAGTACTTTTGCCAATTGTATGTATTTCCTCTTTTCCACACTGCTCCCCATTTTATTCTGATTTGGGTAAAAAATGGTGGACAGGTTATCTTGCAGTAATTACATTATTGATATTATTTTTCTTTGGAGCTGATTTCGGCCATTTTGCCTATGTAAGTACAAGGTTAAATGCCAGTGCGCTTAATTTTGCGGAAGATGCAAAGATATCGATGGAAATGATTTGGCAAAGTTACCCGATAATATGGATACTTTTCGGGTTGTTCGGAGCCGTTGCAATGATGGCATGGATGTTCAGGCGTACACATGTAAGCGTTGAGGAACAAAATGTAAATATTCATAAATTCAGTTATCGAAAGAGATGGCATCTGCTTACTTTGTTCTTACTCGGTTGGTTTGTGTACGGTTTTTTGTCATTAAAACCCTTACACTGGAGCAAGGCATTTACGCTTAATGATAATTTTAAAAGCTACCTGGCTTTAAATCCGTTACAGAATTTTTTTACAACACTTCGTTTCCGGAAACCGGCAGTGGATGAGGGGAAGGCAAAGCAATATTATCCGGTTATAAAAGATTTTCTTCAGTTGGAAAGGGCTAACACAAATGGATATAAGCGTGTGGTGCATCCCGGCAGCAGTTCCTTGGAGAGCCGGCCGAATATTGTATTGGTGATCTGCGAAAGTTTTAGCATGTACAAAAGTTCTATGAGTGGCAATCCGCTTAATAGCACGCCTTATTTCAATCAACTGACAAAAGAAGGGGTCTTTTTTGACAGGTGTTTCTCAGCAACATTCGGAACGGCAAGAGGAGTATTTGCAATCCTCACAGGCATACCCGATGTGCAGCTATCCAAGTTTAGCAGCCGTAATGAAGAATCGGTACACCAATATACGATTATAAATAATTTTGACGGGTACAGGAAATTTTACTTTCTTGGTGGAAGCAGTGATTTCAATAATTACAAGGGTATCCTTTCTAATATAAAAAACCTTACTTTTTTTGAGGAGGGAAAATTCTCCTCTCCAAAGTTGAATGTCTGGGGTATAAGTGATAAGAACCTTTTTCTGGAAGCAGATAAAGTAATGCGTACACAGTCGCAGCCTTTTTTTACGATCATACAAACCTCAGATAACCATCGCCCTTACACAATTCCTGCTGAGGATAAAGATTTTATACAAAAAAATATACCGGATGAGGAACTGAAAAAATACGGATTTGAATCACTTAAAGAATATAATGCTTTTGCTTACACGGATTATTGTTTTCGGAAATTTATCGAAGCGGCAAGAAAATCTGCTTATTTCGAAAACACAATATTTGTTTTTATAGGTGATCATGGAGTGGAAGGGAATGCTAAAGCTATCTATCCTGATGCATGGACAGATCAGCGGTTGAATGATGAGCATGTCCCGCTGCTTTTTTATTCTCCGTCTTTATTATCGCCACAAAGGCATTCCGAAACCGTATCGCAGATAGATATCTTGCCAACAATTGCCGGAATGCTGGATATGCCTTATACAAATCAAACCCTTGGGAGAGACCTTCTTAATGCCCGGAGTAAAGAAGATGCAGCTTTTATTATTCATCATGATGAAGGAAAGATAGGGATAGTAAGCAACGATTATTTTTATACGAAGAACCTTTGGATCAAAAAGGAGGAACTAGTGCCTGTGAGGGTAAATCTGCCTCCGCTTTCCACATACCAGTCAGACTCGATACGAAAACATCTTTCTACTCTTACATCGGCTATTTATGAAACATCAAAGTGGATGTTGGTTAATAACAGGCCGAAATAGCGGTTATTGCTTTTTGGCGGAGATGATCAGCCTGCCCGATAATTCACTATTATATGTGGAGAGTTTATAATCTCCCCATAAATTTTCAATAATCATTCCCTGTTCCCGCAGAAAGCCTTCGAAATCCGACAGAAGGAATTTGGCTACTTTCTCCGTATATATGATTGGGGAAACGGTGCGTTTATCTTCTATGATTATTTGTTTAAAGAAATGACGGGTATCCTGCCATTTCTTTATGCAGTATGTAACAGGACCGCATACCTTCGTAAAGCCGTCATTGAAATGGTTTTCAGCATAGGGTACATTAAGATAGTCAATTATCAATGTGCCCTTATTCTTAAGGGATTGTACCATTGTACGCATGGCATTACTGTTTTCTCGATAAGAATCAAAGTATCCGAAACTGGTAAAAAAATTAAAAGCATAATCAAAATAGTTGATGCGGAATGGCTGGCGCATATCATGCCTGTAAAAATGCAATTTGTCATTTTCAGCAGTAAGAGCGGCTTTAATACTCTTTTCGCTTAAATCAATACCGGTAACATCAAATCCTTTGGATGCCAGTTGTATAGCATGCCTGCCTTTGCCACAAGCAACGTCCAGCATGGTAGCGTTGGCAGAAGGGTGCAAAAAAGTAATCAGTTTATCAATAAAATCTGCGGCTTCATTTTCGTCCCTGTCCGAATATAATTCATGATAATAAGGGGAGTCAAACCAATCCTCGAACCAAAACTGTTGCTTTTCCATTTTATCCGAAAGTTTTAAGTATCAATATGATCAACCCATAGACCAGTGTTGTAGTAAAAATGCCTTTAGCAGTGGTATCTCTGTTTGTATTGATATATAGGGTAAAAAAAAGTGCATTCAACAATAACGACAGTGTCAGTGCCACAGTTAATGTACGGTGACCCGGTTCCAATACAATATATTGAAACGTTTCTTTTAATGTAAAGACCTTAAACTTGTTGAATTTGAAAAAACACATACCCAACATTGGGGCAACCAGGCCTATTACTGCGCCCAGCCAGAAATTGTTTTTTTTAAGCATCGGATTATTTTAGATATTTTTCTAACTTTTGTTTCAATGAATAATTGGTCAGGTCAAACTGGACAGGAACAACACTTACATAATTGTTTTCCAGCGCCCAAACATCCGTATCTTTCCCCTTATCGAAATTTACAAATTCGCCGGTCAGCCAGTAATATTTCTTTCCATGCGGATCCTTCCGTTCTTTGAAGGCTTCTTCATATTTCGCATAAGCCTGCCGGCAAATTTTTACTCCTTTAATCAGGTCTAGTGGAATAGAAGGGATATTAACATTAAGAAGGAAATGCTTATCCCTTTTTTTCGATAACACTTCTTTTACAATTTGATGAGAATAATGCCTTGCTGCTGTAAAATCAGCCTCATAGTCGTAATTGAGCAATGAAAAACCAATGCTGGGTATACTTTCAATAGAAGCTTCCATTGCGGCACTCATTGTCCCGCTGTAAATGACATTGATAGAATGGTTTGCACCGTGGTTGATACCACTGAGGCAGAGATCCGGTTTCCTTTTCAGTATCCTGTCTACGGCTAGCTTTACACAGTCTACCGGTGTGCCGCTGGTTTGCCAGGATTCAATACCGTCAAACATATTTACTTTATTCATTCTAAGAGGGTGCCCGATTGTAATAGCATGTCCCATGCCACTTTGAGGTTTATCCGGGGCTACTACTACTACTCTGCCGAGATCTCTAACGGCTTCCACAAGGTTGCGTATCCCCGGGGCGGTAATTCCATCGTCGTTTGTGATTAGGATGGTAGGTCTGTTTTTTTTCATTACAACTTATAATTATCAGTTCTGGAGTCAGGAAGAAAAAATTCTAAATAAAGGCCTTGCAATTGATTCTCTAAATGGCCAGGGTATTGCAGCCAATACCAGTATCAGGGCTATTCCGAAATAAATCAGCATCTTTTTGTGTTTCTGTTTATCTGTCGGAGCATTTTTTACAGAAGATCTGCCAATATGTACAAGTACCCATGCTATTAACATCATCAGCATGTGTTCTACGGCAAAGAAACGATAATGTGCATCCTTCATCGTATTACCTATATCTTTTAATCTTTCAAACCATGCGTTATTAAAATATAGTACCAATCCGGCTAGTAATTGAATATCAAAACAGATCATAAAGAACAAATTACTCCTATTGTCGGCAGAAGAATATTTTCTTTTTTTAACTAATCCCGTAATGCTGTTAACCAGTACCCAGCATCCAAAAATTAAAATCAGCCATCGCAATAAACTGTGTAGGACTAAAACTATCTGCATATAAATCAATTTGTACAAAAATACGGGTAAGAAGATGATCAGCATATTTTTATTTCATTTTGAAAAATGTTTTGCAATAAAATTTTGATAAACTAAAAAATTTAGTATATTTGTGCTAATCAAATTAGTTGCATTATGTCACAAGCCGGAAAAAATCTCAAATATCTGCGTAAACTGCGTGGATGGACACAAGAGGAATTTGCCACCCGTTTGGGCGTGAAACGGTCGCTAATCGGTGCGTATGAAGAGGAAAGGGCCGATCCCCGGCTCGAAGTCCTTGAAATAGTAAGTGAGATATTTAAATGTTCTCTTGATGAATTATTGTTGAAAGATATCGGCAATGTTGGAAATGGCAACTATCTGTCCAGACGTCGCCAAATGAAAATGGCAACGGCCGAGCGGAATGTCATTCATTTTGTTCCGGTAAAAGCGGCAGCCGGGTATCTGGCCGGATATGCCGACAGCGATTTTATTGATGAACTCAATACATTTACTCTGCCCATGCTAGCCCCCGGAAGTTACCGTGCTTTTGAGATTATTGGCGATAGCATGCTACCCACGCCTAGCGGTAGTATCATTGTCGGTGAAAAGATAGAAGGATTGGACGATGTTAAAAATAATCAAGCCTATATTATTGTTAGTAGAAATGAGGGGATTGTGTATAAACGGGTTGTAAAAAATATTAAATTGAAAAATAAACTGACATTGGTAAGCGATAACCCGCAGTTTCAGCCTTATCAGGTAAATGCCGAAGATATTATGGAGATATGGCATGCACAAATGGTAATCAGTAAAGTGAGCCAGCAACAGCGATGGGATATGCACTCTTTAGCCTCAATGGTTAGCGACTTACAAAGCCAGGTAAGCACATTGAAAAAGAAAATGAATTAAGGCCTGAATTAATTAAACCTGTTACTTTGCATAAACCAAGATACATCGATTAATAAATTAAAAAAACAGTTATGATTAAGTTGCAAATTGTAGGCAATCTGGGAAAAGATTGTATTGTAAAAGAAGTAAACGGAAAGAATGTTATTAATTTCAGTGTGGCTCATACTGAACGGTTTAAGGACAACCAGGGAAATGCCAGAGAGCGGACTACCTGGGTTGAATGCGCTTATTGGACAGACAGGACAACTGTGGCGCAATATCTTACGAAAGGTAAAATGGTTTATGCTGAAGGTGCCCCTGAAGCAGATGCTTATATGAATAAAGATAATCAGGCTGCTGCTACACTTAGGATGAGGGTTCAAAGTTTACAATTGTTAGGTGGCAATACTTCCGGCACTCCGGAGGGGTATACATCTGCCAGGCCATCTGCCAGTGGTTCAGCAAATACAGATGTCATGCCAGGAAGCCAGCCAGCGCCTGAAGATGATCTTCCTTTTTAAGTGAAAATTGATTTACCAAATCTATATAGTATAAAAAAACCTCCGGATTCCGGAGGTTTTTTACATTACTTACAAACTTATTATTGAATCAGTATTTTTTTAGTTGTTATATTATTTGCGTTGATAACTTTTACAACGTAAATGCCCTTACTCAACCCACTTGTATTAATGGAAAGAGAAGCATCTCCGGAAGTGATATTGCGAACCACTTTGCCATTAAGATCTGTAACCTTAACAGTTATATTTTCATTGCTGTTTTTTGAAACATAGATGTTAATGAAATCCTTAACAGGGTTGGGAGTAATCATTACTTTAAAGCCATCGCTGAAATATAATTTACGTGTAGCTGAATAGTTGAAACTACCATCATTGCAAACAGATTTCAGGCGGTAATAATTAAATCCGCTAAGTGGGCTTGCATCTGTAGAAGTATAGTTATGTGCAGAAGAACTATTGCCTACTGCTACAACAGAAGTAATATCATTCCATACTATACCATCACTGCTTCGTTGGATAATGTAAACTTTGTTATTGAATTCCTGTTCGGATACCCAACTGATGGCAACTGTTGCACTCGATTTCTGGATACTGAAACTGCTAATCTTAACAGGGTTTGTACCTGAACAAATGAAAACCGGTGATGCGCTGTTGCGTGGAACCGGGCTTGGGATTGTGTCAAAATCTGCAGCGTTATTTTGTGTATCCTGGCAACCACTATTTTTACGTACGGCGGCAATATTCTTATTGAAATTTGACTTGCCATTCAAAACAGTTAATGTATCGCCGACAACGCCCTGAGCATACCATCCTTCATAATTTGTCTTGGAAGAATCGGATAGTTTTCCAAAACCAACAAGATCAACGATCTTAGCAATGGTTGCATCAGCGCAAAGTGTGGCATTTGCACCACATTTAAACAGAGTTGTATCATTTACCAGAGCTACTTTACCATTCGAATTACTAAGTGCCATCTGGCTTGTTGTTGTAGTAGCATCAGGAGTAGGTGAGATCGCAAGGCCCGAAGTTCCGGCAGATCCGCATTGAATTAAATAATAACCTCCGGCAGGAATAGTCATGGCAGGAAGAATATATCTTGTGGAACTACTGCCACCAATATTACCTGTTGACCCTCCATATTGAAGTGACCATGTATTAGCCGCAATGTTAATACTACTGGAACTTACATTATGTAGTTCAATATAGTCGTACAGGTAATAACCTGTACCGCCGCCACCACCGTATACCTGGCTGATCACTAGGCTGGTCGATTGGCTTTTTCCTGCTACTGCAAGAGACAATAACGATAGAAGTGTAAAAATTTTTTTCATAAACTATTTTTTGTTTGAACAAATGTAAAAAAAAATGTTAGATAATTATCTTATTTGCATTAACATTTAGTCAACTCTTTTAAGAAGAGTAATATACACGGGGAAATGGTCGCTATACCCATAGTTATAGGTGCTTCCGTCCCAGGTTCTTTTAGGATAACCTCTGTACTTTCCCGTCTTCTGTACAAGGAATTCTGCATTGAAAATGTTGGCTTTATGGAAGAAAAAGCCTTTTTGGTCTTTAATGAGCCAAGCTCCGGATAACATAATTTGGTCAAAAAGGCCCCAGGCATCCTGGTATGCAATTGTGCCTATCCCCTTTTTGTAAAAATTGGCCCATGGATTATAAATATCTTTCAAGCCTACATCTTCTTTATCGCCTTTGGCTTTCATTACCTTTACTACACTGGGGCTGACAGGATCGTCATTTAAATCGCCCATTGCGAGGATTTTTGCATAAGGGTTGATAGCCAGAATAGAATCGATACGTGTTTTGCACACCTGTGCTGCAGCAGCCCTGCCGGGTTGAGACCTTTCTTCTCCGCCACTACGGCTTGGCCAGTGGTTTACAAAAACATGAACCGTATCACCCGCTAATATTCCCTTTACATAAAGGACATCTCTTGTGTGGTGTGCTTCTTTGCTTCCACTGGGAAGTTCTACATAGAAAGGAGCGCTACTTATGACTTTAAAATATTTGGGATTGTAAATGAACCCGACATCGATACCTCTTTCATCAGGAGATTCATAGTGGACAAATTGCAGATTGCGGTTTTTTAGAGGTTCTCTTCTTACTAAATCGTGCAATACAACAGAATCCTCTATCTCCGCACATCCCATTAAGGCCAGTCCATCCGGGTTGATATCGATCCCTATCTGCGAGATTGCATAGGAAAGGTGATCCAACTTATCGAAATAGACACGTGTATTGTAGTGGTACTCACTGGAAGGTGTAAAATCATAATCGTTTTTTCCCTGGGCATGGGAAGTGTCGAAAAGATTTTCCAGGTTATAAAAACCAACAAGAACTACCTTGTATGATTGTTTCTGAGCTTTAGTTATATTTGCAAAAAACAATACTCCTGCAAACAGTATCAATATCCTTTTCATGAATAATAATATATACATCGAAGATACAGAAATTGTAATAAGTTGTGTTAAATAATTATGATTTTTTAGAAACCATAATAAACTTTGCAAATATTTTAAATCTACCTACTTTTATTCTTCAATAACTTTCTACTTATGATCGGAAAAATTAAATTTGGTGCCTTATTGATGCTGTTCTTATCAGCCATTGCACCCAACGCTTTTTCTCAGACTACCAAGAATCTGTCTGAAAAATCAGCGGATACAGCAATTGTAGATGAAGCAAAAGATGCTTCACAGGACAATATCCCTGTTATTGCTATATCTGATGATGATGATAATTCTGATGCATCTGCACAGAATGTATCTTCTCAATTAACAGCCGGTAGGGATCCTTATTACAATGCTGCGGTTTATAACTTTGGTGTTGTTCGTTTTCGCTTAAGGGGCTACGATGCTGACGCTACCACAACTTACATGAATGGAGTGCAAATGGAAAACCTGGATAATGGGTTTACTCCTTATGGTTTGTGGGGTGGATTAAATGATGTGATGCGCAATAGGGAAAATACACTGGGGCTGCGTGCAGTGCCCTTTGCTTTTGGCGATATAG
>CAZKPH010000002.1:0-34113 GCA_964554605.1 uncultured Ferruginibacter sp. | reverse complement strand
CTGTGTCAGCTTGGATATTATCATTAAAGTGAGCATGTAATTATGCTCTAAATTGACCACCCCAAGTAGAAGTCTGTAAGCTGTTTTTAAGGGGTGTTATATTAAGTTCAAAGATAGTTTGTTTTAGTTATTGTTGTCTGCCTGTTTCTTACCCCACTTTCTTCTTAGCGATTCACCTATCAGTTCTATGCGCTGTGCATTGTGAACAAGCCTGTCCAGTATAGCATCGGCCACTGTTTTTTCACCGATCACATCGTACCATTGTTTGATCGGTAGCTGCGCGGTGATAATAGATGAGCGTTTGCCATGCCTGTCTTCGATGATGTCCAGCAAAGATGACCGCGCCTGCTGATCAAGGGGCTGTATGCCGAAGTCATCGAGTATCAGCAGGTCCTGTTTTTCTATTTTCATCAGCTCCTTGATGGAAGAACCATCAGCCTTGGCCATCTTCAGTTGAGCGAACAGCCTGGTAGCATTGGCATAGAGTACTTTGTATCCTAACTGGCAAGCCTGATGTCCAATGGCTGAAGCCAGGAAGCTCTTGCCGGTACCTGTGCTGCCGGTGATCAGTATGTTCTCCTTTCGGCCAATGAACTCACAGTCTGCAAGCCTGTGTACCAGGTTCTTGTCAATGCCACGGTCTATGCTGTAGTCCAGTTGCTCGATAGTAGCCTTGTAGCGGAAGCGTGCATTGTGCATGGAGCGTTCTATAGCCCTGTTATGACGGTCATCCCATTCACTGTCGATGAGCAGGGCTACCATCTCATCAGCAGTATAGGTCTGTTCCGGTTGTTCCAGGCTGGTCCTAAAGGCCCTGTGCATGCCCCAGAACCGCATGCGCCTCATTTTATCCAATGTGTCTGTGTTCATACTTTATTGGTTTTATTGTTAATAATATATTTTACTCGTAATAGTTGCTGCCACGGATGTTATCGTGCTGCGGCATGTATGCTTCTTTTGTCTCTTCTTCCATACGGTCCAGGTTCTTGTCCAGTATCTGTACTACAATGGGATAGTTATAGATGCTGTACTCTCCGGCTCTTTTACAGGCATTGATAAGCCTGGAGTTACCGACCTTACGCGCCAGGCTCAGGATGCCTGAACAGGATTTATAGGCCTGTTCAGGGTGCTGTTTATGTTCAATGACCATGATGATGTAGTCGGCCACCGCTTCATCTATAGCCCTGGCGTCTTCAATGAACTTCTCCGGTGTCCAGTCGCTGAGGAAGCGGTGAGCGGAAGCAAGATGCTCCGGGTTGGTCGTATAATGATATTTGCGTCCGTGCCGGGTATGTGCAGCAATACGTTCGTAGTGTGCATATATCTCTACCCGGGTAGAGGTATAGAGCATCTTTACCCGCCTACCGATATAGCGATAGGAACCCTCTACAAGCGCTTTATCTTTGGGGCGGTAAGCCCTTGCCGGTAACACTACCGTTCCGTAGTGTTCTGCAAAGTCCGCAAAGGTCTCATTGATTGTAGGCTCATACCTGCTGCTTTTGGTAACGGCTGACTTCAGGTTGTCCGGTACGATAGCTGCCGGAACACCACCGAAGTAATGCAGCGCGTTCTCACATGCCCTTACCAGGTCTTCTTTCTTCTGGCTATATACCGCTTCCACATACGTAAGCTGGCTGCAGCCCAGTATGGCTACAAAAACCTCTACCTGTTGCAGTTCGCCACTGTCCCTGTCAACAATGCTCAGCTTCTCGCCTGCAAAGTCAATAAAGACCTTATCTCCTGCCTTATGCTCCATGTGCATTACGGGCTTGGGCTGCTTCATATAATCGCGGTAATGCCTGTAGAACTGCGCTACGCCATATCCATCCGGATGCTTTTGCCGGTATTGCTCCCATTGAATGGCAATGGTCATCCCTTTGCGCTTCATCTGCTTTTCTACCTCAGGCAACAGTTGCAGGAGCTGCTGGAAGCGTTCATCTTTGGCAACTGGTTCTGTCGGACAGAACAGTTGCTCCAGGTCATGATCGCTCATCTGGTCTATCTCGGTATAGGTTAGCCGTTGCTCTACGAACTTATACAGGTACTTTTTAACGGTATTGCGCGAACACCCTGTAAGTATGCTGATCTGTTTTTTGCTCCTGCCCTGGGCATGTAAGCGAAAAATCTGTCTTATTCTGCTCATGAGTATTGTTTTGTTGGCCATGCTTTAAGTGGATTAGATATCCAACTTCTGCATTTACCACGGTTCAAACAACCTCTTAAAAAGCAGCTACAGGGTGGTCAATTTGGATGATAAAAGGGGTGGTCAGTTTGGATGATAATACTATGCTCTCATCCCAACATAATTAGATGGTCTCTTTAATGATATTTTCCAAATATGGATACATCTAACAGTTCTTGTCTGAAATCATATGCCAATTCTGCTGATATATCTTTTAATGCCTCATCTATATTTCCATCGTCTAAAAACAAATCATCTTTAGTGCAGAAGATACCATTTTGATTAGGTAAAATGGGATATTTTTCTCGATTAATATTATTGGCAAACCCTTCTTTTACTAAAAATGTGACTAGAGTATCTAACCAAGTGATAAATGAATTTTTATCATTAAATCCTAATTCATCTACGGCTTTTTCAACTGTTTTACAATCAGCTATTTTGGAGACTATATAGGATAAAGACTTTTTATCAGATTCCTCCCATATTTTCTCATCATAGTATTTCAATTTTCGCTTCTTAGAAAAGTCATTTGGATAAACCTGTCTGGAAAATTCGAAAATAGATGCTCGTCTCGCTGAAACATCCTTATCAGGAAATAGCGAAGCTAAATAATCGCAAATTGTAGAGATATTATCATTGGTGCCATCTTTAATTATATTATTTATTTCCGTTATAATACTGTCTTGCTTTTTAACGGGATAACTAATGCCTTCTCCGGTAAAAGCATTTTTAAATATTAAATATTCTCTAGGGTCTTTACTTATTAGAGAACAAGCATTCTTTATCTCTTCATCAATATCTTTGTCAATATTGAGATCACTTTTTTTCTTAAAAACTCCCAATTGATCAGGTATCACAGTAAATTTATCTGCAAGGATGTCTTTGATGTGATTTTCTTCAAGATTCAATAATTTGTAATAGTCATTCAAAAAGTTTAGCGCATCTTTTTCTTCTCCGTTAAGGGCTTCGGCAAGGCCAGCTAAGTTTTCTCGATTTTGTATTTCTTGCGATAATTCGGAGATGGAGAATTTATAACAATCCTTCCATAGGATTTCATACCACTGATCTATATGCTCTTTTATAGGTACGAATTGAGGATATATTTTTTGAGATAATTTCCATATCCCCTCTCTGATAGTGTCCTTTTCAGCATAAGGGAAACATACCTGATATTCCCTCTCATCATTCCGAATTGCAATCCTATCTCCATTGACAACATCAACAATAGAAGTATATAAGAGCTTATTTCTAATTGGTTCAACAACATTATCTTTAAACCAATCGGGATCTATCCAGGAATGTCTTTTGGGTGGTTTGATTCTCGCTAAGTTGTATAAGTCGTTCCACTTCTCATCTTTACCTACATAAGATAAAAATTGATTGTACAAATTCACAGTACGAAGTAGGACATTACAGTTCATTTGAGAAACTTCATTATCCTCATCATCTATTAGACTAACACCATCTCTTGGTTCGGTTGGTTCAAATAAAGGGCTATTAACTATAAATGGTAAGTTCAAATCTTCTGTGCCTATCATAGGGAAATCTAAATGAAGTCTTGGAATGCTGACTTCCAATTCCAAAGCATAATATTTATCATTTTTATTTGAGACAGGTATGATTATTTGTAGCTCTTTGTCGTTTATTGTTAGGTAATAGTTTTTTGATTTTTTTCCATTAACCAAGAGATTGTAAATAGAGAATTTATTCTCTTGATATGACATTGTGTCCACCAGCTTTATTTTATAAACAGTATTCCCAATTAATTCCTCTTCAATAGTAACAGAATTGACTTCAGGAACATTAATCAACGTATATGCAATTCCATTTTTTACTTCTTCGAGAGCTATATGCGCTAAATTTTTCTTTCGTTCTGTAAGTGGATAAATGAAAGAAGTGTAAAAATGGCTCTTATCTAATGTAACACTTTGAGACTTTTTAATGTTTTCTTCAGCTTCATCAAATGCATTATTAATTCCTTGGATTATCTCTCTTTCACCTTTCCCACTTCTATCCAACCAGAAGCTAAATTTGTTGAAAGTTTGATGTTCATTTTTATAATAGCTTTTTATCTGTACTTTTTCAGATAGAAGGTGAGTTGTCATAAATCCTGTACCAAAACGGCCAGTGGTTTTGTATGTCCGTTCGATTTGTTCAACATCTCTATCTTTATCGCTCGAAGAATATTTTCTTATTAATCCTCTTATATGCTCATTGGTGAAATACCCCTTATTGTGCGAGAATATAAAATCATTATCTGTTATTTCAATTGTGACATCAACCGTTTCTCCATCTTCATTACAAAGGCTAGCATTATCTTTAGCGTTTTGTATAAGCTCCCACACAAGTCTTCTCGCTGTGAATTCGACATCAATATTTTGCCTTATATTCATCAGCTTTTCCAATATTGACTTTGCCGTAATTTTATTTAATTCATCTCTTTCAAATTGAGAAAAAATTCCATCTGCTGCACTCATACTAAATGAAATAATATTTTATCAAATAGATATCTATATATAATATTTAAAGGGTAAAGCAACTTTTAAATCGTCAATTGGGCCAGCTGTTAAAATATCACCAATAACATTTGCAAATTTCAAGGTAACTGGCATCCCATCGCAAAATCTGCAAGAGTTATAATTCAGTTTGGTCAATGCCAAAATATCCTTACAAATAATATTCATAGGTACTTCACCTTTACCTTTTGTAATCTTTATGGTTAGTGGGTTAGGCGTTTCCATTCCAAGTGGTTGTTGTAATCTTGGAATAAAGCCTTTCGTCCACAAATAAGCATGATTCTTATTTTTTAGAAAGTAGCTGCCACGCAATATGGGGAAATTTTTATCACGATATAATTTGAAGACTTTTTCATCTTTGATAGTTACACCAACCAAAGTTATTTCGTGGCTTTCTATTGCTTCACAAAATCCTTCCCACTCATCTTCGTCAAAATGAGTTCGGCCGTGAATGAAGATTTCTTTCGGAATGTTGTCGTTTGCTTTTTGAAAGGAATACAATGCTTTTGAAAGAAGATCTTTAGCGGCCTCTTTTGTTAAATGGTATTCTCGTGTATCCTCATTATACCAGGGACCCACGGCACCTTTAAATACCATTCCATCGCCAGAATCTAAAAACATTTGTGCTGCACAACATGCATATTTGCTTTCTTTTTGTCGTTCGTCAATTTTGAAGACAAGGCCAATATAGCAAACATTTTTACGTATAGTTCCAAGTTTCCATGGTAGCCCTCCAATTTTATAATAAACCGATGTTGCAATATTCCAGGCAATGTCTGTTTCCATTGTTGACAAATCCCTTTTAGGATTTCCTTTTTTATTCAAAAATTCCTTTTCATTATAAGCAATTGTGGACTCTCTGACTATTTGCGTCAATATGCTGTGCTTGAGTAATTTTAATTTGAGCTGATTGTGAAAGTGATTTTCATATTTGTAGCTTTCTTTTATGCGGGCATATTCCTCATCGATTTCATCAAACAATCCCTTGTTCTCACGGGAAAATTTATCTTTTATGCCAATTTCAATTGCTTCACCAATCCCCTTGGATTTTATTCTTCCTGTCATATATACATCATCAGGAATAATGACAAACCAAAGATCCACCGGAGGTCGTTCGTCATCTTTTTGAAACTCAATTAACTGTTGAAGATATAAGTCTACCATGTGCGAAACTCGAACGTGTGAATCACTGTACCTATAATACTCTTGCAATTTTCTCTCATCAATCCTGAGTTCAATAGTGGAATTAAGGTTAACCGTTACTCCGAAAATTGCTTCAAACCCAGGATAAAATGGTTTTGCAAAATCCTTTTTGACAGGGAGGATGGGTCTCAAAAACCTTAATATCCATGCCTTCATTCTTTTAATTCCAACCTCAGTTCCGATAATTCCAACGGAGAAATTATTGATCTTATTTTTATTAAAAGGGCCGAAGAGTGTTAATCCATCTCTGGGATCAATTGCCTTTTGGTTATAATTAAATAGTAAGAAAGGTTCGTTTATATGAGATAATTCAAGCATTAGTTTCCTGTTCATTTAAATCATCATAATAATTTTCTTCATCAATAAAACTGTCGATTGACTGTATCCTGCTTTCATCGTTTGGCTCTATGTAACTGAAACCAGCATTAAAAAGAAGAGTTGTTGATGGAAGCGTTAATACTTCTCCTGTATTAATTTCAATAGTTATATTCTGAGATTCTTCCTCTTTGAGGCACGATAAAAACGCCAGAAGCTGATCTCTCCATTCTTTATTCCGCATAGTTTTTCCTTTGTTCCGTCTGGCACTATGCATTTTTCTTTTGTCCGTCCAAGCTGTCTTGCCATCATCGGAAAATATAATATGGCTCTTTAAGCTAAAGCACACTTCCGGGTGAAGTAATGGGTGAAAACTAATTGCGAAATGCCAATAGGAATCGTAATATTTCCCTGTTACACCAATGTTTTTCTGTTTATCGTGAATAAGGAATTTTCCTTTGGCTTTGTTTAGTCCATCATGCTCAAAATAAAAGCATTTGTTTTTATTTGATAGTTCATAAGTTTTTAATCCCAAGTTTACCAAATGGCTTTCAAAACATTCTTTTAATAGCCGGACTAATAATCTCCTAAAGTCATGGTACATAGGGAACTCATCATCTTCATAATATTCGAAAGCAGATGCTGTCTCTTTGGTAAAAGTTTCGACAGGCTCGATGTCAAACTGTTTATCTGATAAATAAAAATTCAATGACTTTTGAAAGGTTATTATGAAATTCCCATGCCTAATTCCAGGATAAACTAAATTGTTTTGTAGAACAGCCTTTGCCTGTCCTTCATTGTAAAATTTGTAGAAAATCACGTTGGTGGGCAAAGAAGAAATAGCAAGCCAGTTTGAGAAAAAAATATCTGTTTCATCTTTTTGTATTCCAGACCAGTTAGTATATACGTTTTCATACCAGTCATTTATTGATTGTTGTTTGGGCGCAATTTTAAAGACGTTATCATTCGACAATTTTTTGAGTAGACGTTTTAGTCCGGTTCCCCAAAATTCTTCAAAAGAAATGATGTTTCTTCGGTTCAAGCCAATACGGGCATTGAAAGGTGAATTGTCTATTTTGACACGTATGATAAAATCTGTAAGAGCAAATTGTCTTTCAAGACTTCTACAATGTTCCCATTCATCCAATACACCTTGTTTTGTAAACGTATCCTTTGAAACTACGAGGATGTATTTAGCAGTATTTTTAGTAAGAAAATCTTGTAGATTTTTCCAATAATCAGCTTCTCCGCCTAGCAGGAATGTTAAATCGCACTCGCATTTATATCCTTCATTGATAAGTTTGGACTGCAGCCATAACGTGAATTCATTGTCCTCTGGTGTCGCGTGACCTATAAATATGGTATCTCTTGTCAAAGCCGATGATTATAATAAATTGAATTCTCATGAATTGCAATAATGGAATAAATTTATGCGAATTCATATCTGTAATATTACAGGTTTATTGGATTACTACAAAGCGACTATCAGAAGGTTTCATAAGAGAAAACAATGCATTAATACGAAATGAGAATTTTTATGAAGGCAAAAAAATGGATGGTAACAAGAAACGATTAATTCTCAAAGAGACCTTTGTTTATCCCCAATCTCATTGCTGAACTTTCAAAGTTTTCATTTGTTTAATGGGATACTTTAATCCCTCTTTTGTAGATGTCAACTTTGAAGAATGCATCAGCTATACTGATCAACTTTTTTTCATGTTCATTCTTCTTTTTAAAGATGTCTACGCAGAGATGTTCAACAAGTTTAGAAGAATGGTAGCTAAAGTCGGCGTCAAAACTATTAATGACTAATCCCCTTACATTATGTTTTTGCAGACGATATAGCAAACAAAATGCTTTCATCACCAAGGTCTGTCATCCTTCAACGCGATATACCTCATTAATGGTAAAATCTTCCGGTGATAATTCCAGTGAATTATTTTTTACATAAAAGGCATTCCTTGTCTGTTTGCAGAAGGAAATCAGTTGTGTACCCGCGTTTAACAAGATCATTTACAGCTTCACCAAGAGTATCATAAATATGTCGGGCCGGTTGATTATTCATAACTGTATCTTTTAAACTATAAGCCCAAATTTATCAAAACCTCAGAATAAAGGAGTTGATCAAATTTCAAATTCTGTAAATAAAAATGTGAATTACAAAACATAACAGCAAACTACAAAAATAAACATCCAAAATATTCCGCAGCCTGTTGTGCCGAAAACGAAACGAAGTAGCATTGCGGAACGTAGTTGAGTTTCGGTACAAGTGGCTGTACCGATTCTTCGCGCAGCGGTGTTCCGCCTGCGGGGAAAGGATCACCGATGCGCCGCCCGGGAGGGCGGTTTTAAGCCACCTTTAACGGCTGGCTGACAAAATTGGCAAGGTTGAGAAAGAAGCCCCTGTTTTCAGTCAAGCCGTTACGGAATAAACTCCATAAGAGGGAACAGCCCATTTGAGCTAATGAAGCATTGATGTATAAATCCTGTTTCTCCAATGCTTCTGCCAGTGAACAGCTTGGCGTATCATCTGCCTGTTCCGACTGTTTCAGCAGCTCACCAAATTCTTCTGTAATCAATGGCAGACAATCCACGGTTTCATATTTTTCCGAATGCGGTTGGCGGATGTTTCCTATGGTAGATAATATCACCTGCCCTGTACATTGGCTATTCCCAAAGTCAAGCCAATAGCGCGGATAGTTTCCATGATGACGGCTATTATCCAATGTTTTCAATATTTCGGCAATTTCAAATCTTGCATGTACGCTATCTACACAGCTAATAAAAATGCTTGCCCTTGCCTGTTCGGGCAGCCTGCCAAAGCTGTCCCTTTTAAATTTTCGCGTTTCCGCTTTCCAGTGGGTGCCAGACCAACGGTTCGCCCGATTGATCAGGGCAACGGACTTATACAATCCTGTTTCACAGTCTGTAAAACGCTGCCTGCCTAAATTGGCTTCGGTCACTACATCATCATCCCATAAGCGTACCTGTAATCCTGCATGTCCCAAAGCTACCAGGCTGTGGTTCATTTCCAGTAAAGCTGTCAATACCTTTGAGCCTGTACCGCCTGCACCAATAAGATTTACCGATACAGGGTTGGCGGCGTTTATCAAATCCATATCCGTAAAATGGACTTTAATCTTTTCCGTACTCATAATTCAATACATCTTTTAAGGTTATCCTGCTCTTTTGCAACACCTCTTTAGGGAACGCTTCACCCGTAGCAATCAGCCGTTCCCAAAGACAGACACAATTCTCTTTGATGGGATTGTAGTTATGCATCAGGTGGCTGAAATAGCTGTTGAAGAAATAGCTTTCCCATGTGGCGGTAAATGCTTCCACTGAGGCGGTTCTTTTAATGCTTACATCCACCGTTCCCATACATACATTACCGTTGGCATATACATTGAAGAAAGGCGCATTATAGAGTTGCGTTCGTTCTGTCGGCCTGCGGTTACTGTGTAAGGCAAATACATACAGGTTTTCCCTGCCTGCCATCCATAACATAGACGGCACATGTGCTTTGCCATTCGGGATGCCGAGACTTTCTGTAAAGAATAAATCCCTTTGCATGGCTTTGGTAAACCATACCACCTTGCCTTTATCAGGTTCTATTTTCAAAATGTTGCTGCCGATAATACCATCTGATTTTAAACATGGTTCTTTATCCTGTTTTGCAGTCTTCAACGCCGTTGCTAATTGGTTTGCTTCCCTTACTGTCAAGGGATGCGCATTTATGGGAGTGCCATTTTCATCCATGTCAAAATATTCTACATAGGTATCTGTATGCTGCCCTTTGGTCTGATAAAATACCAGCGCGGACTCGGGGTAATACAGCCTCTCGAAATTTCCAGTTATATCGTTCATCGCGCTATGATTTTAAAAATGGTTCAGTATGAATGCCAGTTCATCTATGAGATCAAATAGGCTGTTCTCATAATCAAGATTATTACCTGTAATATCGTTCCCATCAAAGCGTTTGATGATAACAGGTTCCTGTGTCTGCCCGTATTCCTGCAATTCGGTATTCACGCATTCCATAAGGTTTTCGTGCAGCCATCCCTTCCCGTTAGCACAAAAGGAAATATACCTATCCATCGTTATCACATTTTCCATATCGTTATCATCATCATCTTCCTCTCCCGCCTTTGTTTCATCCACATGGGCATTTCGGAAAATGGATTCATTGGGATATTGTTCATAAAGCTCATAAGCCTTGCAAGCCAGTTGCCGGCAATCATGGTCTAAAGCATTCCTGCTTTCAAACTGCATCAACCGTTTTTTGAATACCGTTAGGTTGGCACGGTTACAGATTTTCTGTTCTATATAGTCGCCTATCCATTCCGCCTGTTCTATTTCACTTAAGCAGGTGCGTGTTTCTTCTGTTTCATCATCGCTTAATAACCATTCTTTGAGCATCTCGTATTCGTAGTAGAGAAAACTATCTTCCTGCCTGTAGTAGGGCACTCCTGCCATAAAATACAGGTAAGAGCAAACAGATAATAATAGCTGTGCGGCATATTTCCGTTTTGGGTTTTTAAGCATTCGGTATAATGGCACAACGGGGATATAATACAATACAGAGCCTGTACTATATCGTTCCTCGCTTGAAAGAAAGGTTTTCCTGCCATCCTGTAAGAGTTTGATTTCTTCCCAGTCCCTCACTTTGTTTGGTAGCTGTCTTTTCAAATCCCATAACGCCAATGCGATATTATAGGGATAACCGTAAGATTGTGTCTGCATGGGTTGGATGCCATAATGTTCGACAAGCTGGTAAACGGAGCGGTAAAAATCCCGCTCCATTCCTGTTGATTGCCTACTATCCTGTAACGGCTGCGTTTCTACCAGTTTCGGCAGAAAGGTTGTTCTTAGAAAACCATTGGCAGCATAGCTATCGGTACAGACTGCCTTTTGTCCTTTTGTACCTCTGCTGCGTCCTTTGTTCTTTGCATCCAGTTGATAAACCCGCTTAGCTGTCGCTGCAGCTGCTTTTGCCTGGACTGTTTGGGTATGCGTATCACACCCGATATGATATGTTGTTGCATTAGTCATTGTTTTACTTATTTAGATTAACCTTTTGTTCCCATAACGCTTTCAAAGCGGTACTGTACCGTATCTTCCCTGATAACAGGCGCGGACACTTTTGAGGTGGCCAGTATGGGATAAGTATTGGAATAAAAATTCAGTACTGCCTGTACGCTCCATTTGGGTTCAGGGTCGGTTAACCTGATTTCCTGCCCTTTGTCATGGAACAGGAATACCCGTTCTAATTGTGTTGCTAATAACATCGCTATTTGTTTTATGGGTGAATGTTTAATTGTCTGTTTCGTTATCTTCATCATCAAGATCTTCCAGCAATTCTTCTTCATCTGCTTCTTCCTGCTCTTGTTGCATTTGTGTTGCCGCAGATGTTGTTTCAGCGCCGAACAGGTCGGGTGCGAACTTTGCCGCAAGGGCTGATTTGCGTTTGCGCAGGGCTTCCGCCTGTTCAGGGTATTCGGACGGTTCAGGCACTTTCATCCATGCGTCCCTGTATTTTCCTTCCTTTTCCAGTTCATCTACTTTCTGCATGACTTCTTTGTATTTCTTTTCCCTCGCTTCTTTTTCTTTCTTCTCTTTATCAGCTTTCTCTTTCTCCATCGCAGATTGCTTTTTGGCTTCCTCCAGTTGTTTCATAAAGGTTTCCATGTTTACCATTAAACCCGAAGCTGCTTCTATAGGTTTGGAGATATGTTCAAAAAAGCCATTGTCCAGTTCTTCTGCCGTTCCCCGTAAATTGAGCGGCGGTATAAGTTTTCGTGCTTCATCGCCGCATTGTTCGTTATTGAGCATGATAGAAACAACAAGGCTGTTTTCTGCTCCCTTTGAGATAATAAGCTGCAAATTCCCTGTAATGTTCAAGTCTGTTATTTGCCTGAAAAAGTTTGCGTCCATAGTTTTATATTTTTAAAAGTGGTTTGTGAATGTTCTTGTCGTAATTGATTTGGTAGCCATTAGACTGGATAATACCTTCTAAAAGGTTTCGTGCATTGCAGGCGTCCCAATCATCGGTCTTTGTCATATCCAAATAATGTAACCTTTCAAATTGCCTTACCATTTGAGCGATGATGCTCAATGCCCTGTATTCCGCTTTGTCTGCGAGATTGCTCATGATCGTTTGATTTTTAGCTAAGTGATTTTTTATAATCCTGTATTGTTTGATAGTTGTACCATTTTATTTCAGAAGCCATCCCACCAAACCCCATAACATCATAATGGTAGAAGTCCATTTCAATATCCATTCAAGGAACAAGGTTATCAGTCCGATGAAATAGTTATTAAAATGCTGCAAGCCGCCTACGCCCCTGCGGTTGAACCGGCGCATACCGATAAATAGCTTTACAGCTAAGCCGATAAAGAATAATGCAGGGTAGGAAGCATGATGTAAAAAACTTGTGATTGTTCCCATGACCTTATATTTTAAGCGTTAAAGAGTAGTTCAATAGCCTGTACAAATTTTCTGTTGCCGTGTTTGCGCACGCCAGTATATAGGTTCATGCAATGCACCATGTACATAGCGAGATAGCCATCAAATAACTGGTCAGCGAACAACCTGCTTTGTGTATACATCCGTTTACCATACCTGCCTATCTTATTGTGTACTTCCTGAACAAAGGACAACCATGCATCAAAGGTGAACAGGCCGTTATCCCACCTGTTGCGCAACAGTTGTTCTTCTTCCTGTATCGTTGTGCATATATTAGCTGTGTATTGCAGTAAGGCAGGTATTTCCTGCGGGAACAGTTCATGCAGCAACCTTGCTTTCTCTACGTTTATTAATTGTTCTAAAGGTTTCATTGCTGTTGTTTTAATAATTAAGATTGAGGTCTTCGGGTATGTAAGGCATTTCGTCAGCGAGTGTGCGTTTGATAAACTGCATGTTATCATCCAGTGCAAAGGCTACACTCATCACCCGTACTTTCACTACAGATATTAATGTGGCATTATGTTTTTTCAATGTCTGCACCATATCGTAATGCGCCAGCGAATAGGTACAGCCCAAAACGACCATGCTGTGCCTGTTATGTACTTTCCCGCTTTTACGGATGATGGAAACGGTAAAGTCCCATTTATAACAAATCATCATAACCTGATATTTTTAATGGCAACCGTCCGCAGACGGCTGCCGTTGGTTCATTAATTAAAAAGAAATATCCCATTGCCATCCTGCGCAAATGCGCTGCATATTTCAAAAGCCTTTTGCGCTTTGTTCTGTGCCGTGCCACCCATGACGATGGATTGCAGCTTGCTTTCATCATCCCTGTAATTGCGTACATTCTGATAATAGCCCGTTACCGCATTGTATGCGCCGAACAGTGTACCCTTAGTGGTGTCCATCTGTTGAGAATCCGCTACCATCGCATAGCCAAAAGCATCATCCACCGTGTTTTTGAATACCGTAGAAAGTTCATCTTCCGCACCTTGTTTAAGTGCGTCCAGTGTTTCCTTATTGGGGCAAAGCGCCAGTTGAATGAGCTTCTTCACTTCCGTATCCGTGATACGCACCTTTGTCCATTGGTTGAATATGTTTTCGAGTTGGGTGCTTAAAGTATTTGCCAATCCCATCACCCTGTGCGCCTCCTCTAACCGCTGTTTCGCACCCGAAGTATGGCGGATACGCATTACATTTGACATCTTGTGCAATGCGGCATTGAGGGTATTTTGACAGACTACCCTGATGGGCGTAAAGGCTGCGGTGATACTGCCTGTGCCATCGTGCGAAGTGGTGAGGAAGATGTATTTTTCTGTAACATCATCCCCGTTACCCACACGGATATAACCTGGTAGTTTAGCAGTAATGAATATGCGTTCCCCGTTGCCCAACGCGCCTGCCGTTTCGTATAGGATACCATCCCCGCTACCTACAATAGCATCGAAAAAGGCAAAGGCATCAGCATTCTGCACTATTTGATAATCTTTACCTACTACGCCGAATACAGCATTGGTATCGGTGCGCAGGGTAGCATATTGGTCAGGTACGATGATGTTACTGTCTTCTTTGATTTCACCATCATTACCAATGCTGATACCTGTACCTCTTGTATAAAGCGGCGCTTTGATTACCTCGAAGTCCAGCCCTGCATATTGAATGGCTTCTTTACTGGTAGGGTATTGTTCTACTATTTGCCCGAGATTATGCCATGCTTTCTGCTGTACGCTGAAGAAACTGTACCTGCCTGTACGTTTATTATAATTAAGATTATGAGCCATGAGTATTATTTTTTTTAATGTGATAAATGAAAAATGAGTGATGGGTTCATTAAAATGGTAAGTCGTCTTTTACCATACCGTTACCTTCGCTATTGATAGCAGGTGCTACGGAATTACCCTTACTACTACCTGCTACAGTTCCCGCTTTCCTGCCACCCCCGTACAGTTTTATTTGTGAAGTATGGAAGTTGAGTGCAGCACGGGCGTTGCCGTCCATACCTATCCAAGCCCTTGCGCTTACCCTGCCTGTGAGTTCCACCAGTGTTCCTTTAGTGAGTACCTTAGCTACGTTCGTGGACAGCCAGTAGGCACAATCGAAATATTCGGTGCGTTCCACCCATTCACCCTGTTTGTTCTTATAGCTGTCGTTGACTGCTACGGAAAAGTTCACTACCTGTTTGTCGGTTGGGGTTGTGTTGATTTGTGCATCCCCCGTTAATCTGCCAATAATGTTCATGACGTTTACATTTTTATTGTTAAACCATTTTGTTTGTTTCCTTTTTGCCCGACTGCCCGAAAGAGCATTTTTCCAAAAGAAAAGGGAAAAAGAAAGCAGCGCAGTAGTGGAGACGAAGACGCGGAGAGCTATAAGTCCCGCAGGGTGCAAGCGTAGCGCAGCATTATGCGCTCGCAGCGACGAAGGCGGAACTATTTTAGCTGCCTTTTGCCCGTTCGTTGGAAAATGCAAAGCAGGCCTGGTTGAGCTTTATTGTTGTGTTTTAATAGCATCAGCCGGAAAAATTTGCACAACCAAATGGTTGTATTTATATTTGTGAACCATTTGGTTGCGTATGATCGAAAGAAGAGACGTTTTTCAAGCCATTGCAGATCCGACAAGGAGGATGATCATTCAAAAGTTGTCGCACGGGCCACTCAATATTAGGCAGATAGTAGAAGATTCAGGTATTACCCGGCAGGGCATAGCCAAACATATTAAGGTCTTGCGTGAATGCGGGATGATATCCATAGAGCAAAAAGGCCGTGAGCAGTTTTGTGAAGCCCGGTTAGATCAACTGAATGAGGTTATTGACTGGGTGGAGGCATCCCGCAAACTGTGGCGCCAACGTTTTAAAAAACTGGACAAATTTCTTGCTACCACTAAGAATAAATAAATATGAACAGTAACGAAAAAGAATTGTTGATCACGCACGTTTTTGACGCGCCGCTTGAGATGGTTTTTTATGCCTGGACGGATCCCGAGCTGTTGAAACATTGGTATGCGCCGGATGGCTGCACGATAGCATTTAAGACCATCGAGGTTAAAGAAGGGGGACATTTTCATTCATGTATTTATGACCCCATCCACGGAGATTGCTGGATCAAAGGCACTTACCTGGAGATCATACCGTTTGAGAAGCTGGTTTTTTCGATGGTGCTTTCCGATGAAAACGGCAGTATCTCCAGTTCAGCCGAAGCGGGGAAACCGGCAGAATGGCCTGCTGAGATCATCACTACTGTAACGTTTCAGGCAGTGAATAACCAAACCCGGACAACCATTCATCAAACTGTTCCGGAGGAAGAAGCAAAGAAGACTGGTGCATATCAAAGTTGGATAAAGATGTTCAACAGGCTTAACAGAATGTTGCATCCCCAAATTGAATAACTTTTTTTGTTGTCAATATGAAAAAATCAACTAAACATACATGCAGCTTTATTGCAGTGTTGTTACTATCCATTTTAATAACCGGTTGTAAAAGAAATATGGAACCAGGTAATAATAAAAAAGCGGTACTTGATTATATGGAGGGCTTTAATGCAGGTGACCATCATAAGATACTGTCCTGCCTTACAGATGATGTGGTATGGGAAATGCCCGGTGTTTATTATCATTTCGGTAAGGCTGCCTTTGATAAGGAAATAGAAAATGATGCGTTTGTAGGTAAACCTGTTATTAAAGTGACCCGTATGGTTGAAGAATCGGATATTGTTGTAGCTGAGGGCACTGTCCAGGGCAGGAAAAAAGACGGAGGTGAATTCAATGCTGTTTTTTGTGATGTTTTTCACATGGAAAAAGAAAAGATCAAAAAGCTTACCAGCTATCTGATGTTTACGAAGCCCTGAGCCATTATTTGATTTGGGTTAGCAATGCCAAAGGACGCAGGTTGCAGTATCAGCTACCAATAGTTAATAGTTGCCGGGGGGTAATAAAGCATGAGGGGGATGTAAGGCGGCGCGGTATCAAGCCGGTTGTGATGAAAGAGCAACGGAAGCAAAGCGTACCCTGGAATGACCCGGCCCCAAAGGGGCATGCCCAGTAAAGTGTATTTGCTCCATATTCATCCTATATGAATGGGATTAGATTAGCAAGAAGATCGTATGGTTGCGTAAATGGTTTTATATTCAGTTGTATTGTTCAGTGATTTGTTCTGCAAATTCATAATACTTAACAGGTTTTTCAAGACATCAGTTCTTAGTAGTATAATAACTATCTGTTCTATATCGGCTTTTTGTATAAGTGGTGTGATTATTAAAACGATTGTTTGTAATTTACAAACAAGAATATAGGCATTAAACTTTTTTTAAAAGTATTGTAAAAACAGCAACAATTGTTTAGTTTATCTAAATTCACGTTTGAACAATCAATACAAAAATGACAGAATTGGGTCTATATCTCTCCAAAAAGTCTGTTAACAAGGCCGCGATTTCCCGTAGGACCGGGATTAGTAAATCCCGGTTAACTCAGCTCACATCTAATGAAAGCACGAAACTAAGAGCTGATGAATTGTATTTGATGGCTTTGGCCATTGATATGGATCCGGGAGAAATGCTAAAAGAACTATTCAAAAATTTGAAATTGGAAAACAAAAAGTAAAGAATGATCACAAAAGACAATTTCAAAGAGCTGTTAGTTACTCTCGGCTTTTCGGATAATAGGGATACGTTTACAAAAGAATACCAGGGAATAGATGCCTACCTTAAAGTTGATTTTAAAAATGAAAAACTCATTTATCCTGAGGAGAAAGGTTTAAAGGTAAATGAGAGACAAACCTGCAACTTTAGCCAAAACGAAAATTTTGTAGTTTTTGAATGTGTAAACAGGCTTTTTGAAAAAGGGTATAACCCGGAACACATTGAACTTGAACCTAAATGGAAAGTAGGTCATGGTGCAAGTGGCGGGCGAGCGGATATAATGGTAAAGGATAATTTAGGAAAGTCTTTGATGATTATTGAATGTAAGACCGAGGGGAAAGAATTTGATATAGCCTGGAAGAAAACCGTAGTTAATGGAGGACAAATCCTCTCCTATGTAAAACAAGCTGGCAGTACACAGTTTGTCTGTCTTTATTCTTCGGATTATTCAGATGGAAAGGTAATCTGGAATAATTACCTTATTACTCTCAAGGATAACGAAAAACTGCTCCTAGAGCTTGCAGAAAAGTCACCCCTTTCTTTTGAAAAAGCAAAGGGTCTTGACGTGGAAGACATTTTTAAAGCCTGGAGCGAGACCTACCAACAAGATTATTCGACTAAGGGAGTATTTGAGGACGACATTCCGGCCTATGAAATAGGGAAAACCAAATATTCTCTCAAAGATTTAAAGACCATAAGCAGCAATGATATTCAGGGAAAATATCATGAGTTCGCAACTATTCTACGTCAACATAACGTCTCTGGACGTGAGAACGCTTTTGACAAGCTTGTAAGTTTGTTTTTATGCAAAATAGTTGATGAAACCAATAACCCGGAAGAACTAAAGTTTTATTGGAAGGGTATTGCCTATGATGATCAATTCAGTTTGATCGATCGTCTTCAAAAACTATATCAAGATGGTATGCAACGTTTCCTTGGAGAAGATGTGGTATACATCAGTGCAGATCAAATTGATAAGGCTTTTGATTTTTTTAAAAATGATCCTGACGCAACAAAGGATACTATTAAAAAATATTTTAGAGAATTAAAGTTCTTCAACAACAATGATTTCGGTTTTATTGATGTCCATAACGAAAAGTTATTTTATCAAAATACCGCGATCCTCTTGAAGATTGTAAAAATGCTTCAAGACCTCCGTTTGAAAACCGACAATGAATCCGCCAGTGAAGAAAATCAGTTCTTGGGTGATATGTTCGAAGGATTTCTTGACCAGGGCGTAAAGCAATCAGAAGGACAATTTTTCACGCCAATGCCTATTGTAAAATTCATACTTAAGTCATTACCTCTCGAAGATATTGTTACCAAGGGGGACGAAATACCAAAAGTAATAGACTTCGCATGTGGGGCAGGACATTTTCTAAACGAATATGCCAAAGAAATCAAGTCAATAGTTGAAAAGGAGAAGGAAGGCAATATAGCCGATTATTACGCGAATACATTTGGGATAGAAAAGGAATACCGCTTGTCCAAAGTGGCAAAAGTTTCTGCTTTTATGTATGGACAGGATAATATCAACATTGTCTATGCGGATGCCTTGTCTTCGGGTAAAGCTATGGACGATAAAAACATCAAAGACAGAAGTTTTTCGCTCTTAGTAGCCAATCCTCCATATAGCGTAAAGGGATTTCTGGAAACTCTTACGGAAACAGAAAGGAAGAAATACCAACTAATTGAAACCGTTGAAGAAAAAAGTTTTCCAAATAATAGCAGTATTGAAACATTCTTTATTGAACGTGCCAAACAGTTATTAAAGCCTAGAGGCGTGGCCGGAATAATTGTTCCTTCGTCTATTCTTACTAAAGGAAAGGCCAAGAGTACTTCAAAATCAACAAATATCTATGTTGCAACACGCGAACTTTTGCTGAAGTATTTTGATATCGTGGCAATTGCAGAATTTGGAAGTGGAACGTTTGGTAAAACAGGCACCAATACCGTTACCCTTTTCATTAGGCGTAAAAAAGAAAATCCGGCACCAGCAGACCACTTTAAAAATCGGGTAAATGCATGGTTCAATTTTGACAAAACCAAAGATGGTTTATTTGAAGACGAATATCTTTTAAAACAGTATTGCAATCATTTAGAATTAAACTTTGTCGATTATCAGACTCTTTTAAAAGGTGAGCCCAATGAATATCTGCTCAAAACAGATATTTTCATAGATTACCGGCGGGAATTTGACAAATGGTCTGAAATACAAAACCTAAAAAAGAAGAGTTTCTTTAAAGAACTTACCAAAGAGAAACAACAAGCTGAAATAAAAAAACGTTTCGTTTCTTATCTTACCGATAACGAGAAGGAAAAACTGTACTATTTTGTTTTGGCGCGTCAAAACCCTCAGAATGTACTAATAATTAAAAGCCCGTCTAAAACTGCCGAAATAAAAGAATTTCTTGGCTATGAATGGAGTTCAGCTAAAGGAAATGAAGGAATCAAGTATTTAGGGGGTGTTCAGTTAGGTAAATTAGAAGGTGACGAGGATGAGGATGAGCATTTAGAATTAGAAGAAGAAGATAAACGTGTATTGAGTAACATCTTTAATTTGAATAATATCAAAACTCCACTTTATGATCCTCAAAATAAAAAGAATGTAGAGAAGATTAATTATCTAATCAACCGAAATTTCAAAGGTAAGGAGATAGAAATACCGGATAACTTAACTCCATTCGTGATTAGTTGTGAATTAATTAGTATGTTGGATTTTTCCTCGGTTAATTTTAATAAAGGATTTACTCTCTCTCCTAAACAAACTCAGGCCGCCATTCAAACAAAATGGGAAACGGATAAACTGGGAAACATTGCTCCATACGCTATTGAAAAAATAAATCTTTCTGAAATTAAGCTAACAAATTATATCACAACGGACAATTTATTACAGGATAGAAGAGGGATAGTTGACTTTACGGGTACTCCAGGCGTGGATCGAATTACAAAATATCAAAAGTTCGATATTTTAATTTCAAATATTCGCCCATATCTAAAAAAAATATGGTTTGCGGATAGATCCGGAGGATGTTCAAATGATGTTATTGTTTTTCGTAGTTCAAATCCAACTTCGTATCTTCCAAAATATGTGTTTTACATATTAAGTACAGACATGTTCTTTGACTATGTTATGTCTGGGAAACAAGGAGTAAAAATGCCCAGAGGAGATAAAGATAAAATTCCCCAATTCCTTATTCCTACTCCTCCTCCTGAAGTTCAGCAAAAAATAATTGATGAATGTTCCGAGATTGATAGGGAAGCAGAACTAGCCCAAAAAAATAAGAAGATTTTGGAGAAAGAGATTCAAGAACTTTTTGAACAAGCATTTTCAAAAGCAGCGAACACGCTTAGAATAAATAATCCTGATGATTTTGAACTTTTAATAGGCAAGCGAGTATTAAAAGACGAAATTAATAATGAAGGAACTGGTATCCCTGTTTATAGCGCAAATGTATTTGAGCCATTCGGACATATAAAAAAGGACTTACTTAAAACCTTTAACACTCCTTCAGTTCTATGGGGAATTGATGGTGATTGGATGGTAAATTATATTCCAGAAAATGCACCCTTCTATCCAACAGACCATTGCGGTGTATTACGTGTAAAAAGCGATAAGATACATCCCAAATATTTAGCTTGGGTTCTTCAAAAAGAAGGAGAACGAGTGCGATTCTCCCGAACTAATCGTGCGTCAATTGACAGCATGAAAGGTCTCAGCGTTAAAGTTCCATCTAAGGAAATTCAATCTAAGCTTATCAAAGAAGTAGAAAAGAAGGAAGAGAAAATTAAAGAGTCGAAAGAGATTATTGCAGGAATAACCAAACGCAAAGAAGCAATCATAAAATCTCATTTAATAGGAGAAACTCTAGAATCTGAATTATCCATTACTGCAGGCCCCAAAGTAATATATAGGAAGAAAAAAGTAAACGCTAAACAACCAATAAAAAAGAAGTCTTCAAAAAAATAAAAACTCCATGTAAATGAAACACCGGCAATAAGTTCTTGTTTATAGGAGAACGATTAAATTCGCGGCGCAGAAATTAAGGGAATGGAACATTATTTTGAGTTGCCCGTCACTATCAATGGAGAACAGAAGCACTTTAAAGGACGGCTGGCAACCTTTGGCTATGTTTATAAATTCTATATTATCGTAGATGGGCAGGAACTTGTTTTTGAGAAGGATGACGAGCAGCAATACCGGGTATTGTCTGAAGGCAATAGCGAAGAAAAAGTTATCGAGCCAGCTTTAATACAGGCAATCATTACCGTTCTTGATAAGCTGCATGACCGGTGACTTGGGCGAAAGAGTATTCGCTATGGTGACCACGTTTTATAATCATATCTTTTAAGGTTATATTATTCCCATATTTTGTATTTAGTTTTTATTTAGTATTTCATGTTACAGGCATATCCCACAAAGAATGGTACCGGCATATCTATATTCGGTAATTATGGTGAGCTTAACTTGCTCTATGAGACTATCCATCACATTGCCAATAGCCTCGACCAAAAGGAAGGTTCACAGGAAGCGCAGTTTCAACTGCCGATGAATTTTGCCTACGAAATCAGAAAAGCTACTTCAGGACAAAGGCTTAAAGAACAATTCACCTTTGATGGGGATGATGTACAGCATACATTATATGGCTTTCGGCTTGTGTGGACGGATATTTTGATCTTCATCATCACATTAAGGCATAATGCAGGTTATACCCCAATAGATAAATTACAGCAGGCCATATTGTACCAGCTTGACTATATCACAGAACTAGCGCTGTTTGAATATGATCCGGTCGGGGCAAATAATATAAAAGATCTAATAGCCCGAAGAATAAATGTCAGCAGCCAGTATGCTTTTATTATTTACCAGGCATTGCATATTAAATATGTAACAGAAAAAGCCGGTAAGGCAAGGTTCAGAAAAATACCGGAATTGATCGCTACACATTTTTCCGAATGGAAACAGGAACATAAGAATCTGGTGGTATCCTTCCGGCGACTGGCGAAAGAACAAAACTGTGCCATAGCAGACCTTGAATTTTCGGATTTCCCAGAGATCGTATGGTGATTCGAAGTATTTAAGAAATCATACTACAAGCTAGCCAGTTTCAGAGGCTTTAACTGAAATATCTTAATTTTATTTAAGCCTGACAGTTAATCTCAGGGCATAACAACGGAAACCGTGACCATTCTAATCAATTGAATAAGCCATGACATTACATACTGCAATTGAGAAACTGCTAAGGCAAAAAGGCAATTCCATGACGATCTATGAAATAGCAGATGATCTTAATAAGAACAAGTGGTATTCAAAAAGAGACAGCTCAAAAATCACAGGGTTTCAAATTCATGGCCGAACAAAAAAATACCCGCAACTTTTTGTTCGCAATGGTGCGACAGTTTCACTTGCTGGGTCAGGCATTGTAAAGCAGTCGCAGAAAGCAATATCAAAGCCAGTCATTAAAAAGACGATACGACCAAGCGCCAAAGACGAGCATTATGTACTCGATATCTGTGATAAAATTTTAAAGCAGGTTTCATTCCGACAACATAAGTTTGGCTTTCTTTTAGGCGATATAAACTCAAAAGGGATTGCAGCTCAACTTCCTGTTGACGCTTATTACGAAAAATTGCACCTTATTGTTGAATATAGGGAACGGCAACATACAGAAAAGGTGCTCTTTTTTGATAAGCCTGACCGTATCACGGTTAGTGGCGTTCATCGTGGTGAACAGAGGAGAATATATGACGAAAGGAGAAGAACCCTCCTACCTAAAAATGGGTTTACACTTATAGAGATTTCATATCTGGATTTTAATTACAACTGCCAGAAAAGAATTATTAGAAATGAGGCAGACGATATGGAAATTCTCAGAAGATTATTGCATGCTTTTCTGCCAACGGCTTAACTATTGATAAGAACATGCCCTTTTGCCGATCAATTTCAAGGTTGCAATTGAGGCTGTTAAGCATATACTGCTGCATAAAGAATAATATTTATGACCCGACGCCATTTAAATATTAAAACAGAATTACAAGGAGTCAGATTTGTGCAGGCGGTTGTGCAGGATAATCATTCCATCGTTCAAAGTTTTTCGCGCGAAAATGACCAGGGGAATGATTGTTATATTGAGTTCGTGAAAGATGGAATGGCAACCAACTATGGGGTTTTTATACAAATAAAAAGCGGCAACAGCTATAAGGATAAAGCAGGGTATAAAATCACTGCAGACCAGGCACATCTGAATTACTGGAGCCAAGCTCTGAATCTTACTATAGGTATAGTATATGATCACGAGCTTAAAAAAGCCTTTTGGGTAGATATTACATCTTATTTATTGGATAACCCACATGTGCTCCGGCAGCGCTATCACACGATAAGAGTGGAGCAAAGCAATGAATTTTCAGAAGCTGCATTCCCTGAATTTATGGAATACTGCATTAGCTTTAGGGAAGCTTATGCCAACTATGAAAAATATGGGCATGCATTGGAATGGTTTGCCGATGTTGGAAACCCCGAAATATGTGGAGAGGGACTAAAATCAATTTACCTGAATCATCGTGAGAAAACCTCGACGTGGTTTTATATTATATCGAATTTTTCCAGAATAGAACATGAAATAATTCGGCGGAATATTTTAGGGCTCATTAGTAACTATGTAAATCCGGACATTTTTTGGCATCGTGATAATATGTTATATTATCCTTCGCAACAAGCTTACGGTCATATTTCCGTACTAATCAACAAATATTTTGGCAAAAAGGAGGTTGAACTTGTTCTCCCTTATATGGAGCAAGGAATTACAAGGGGGAGCTTCAGTTATCTTGTTTTTCTTGTGATAGATATGATAAAAGATCTTCATTATATCTTAAAAGATATTGCTTTTCATTCTGAGCTTGATAGCCACAGGCGTAATTTTTGTTTTTGGTTGTATATGCATGTAGCGAAGTTTCATTCTATTGAAGAAACATTGAAAACCACTGAAATATATTTAAGCAGATTCCCATCTGCAGAAAATGATGAAGCTATTATTGGGGGTAAAGAAAGTATTGAAAGCGGAGAGCTCTGGCGAGTGGGGTGATATATATTGAACTTACTGATAGCTCCCAATTTAAAGATACTTTCAGTCCTCGGAATAAAAAAATTATACTGCATAAGATGCCAGGAACGTTGAACCAAACTATACACTCCACGTTAAACGGACAAATTACAATGGACAGTGACCTGCAATATAAAATCGTTAGGCCCGCCAGATCAATTTCGGACTTTGTAGAATATTTTTGGTTTTTACATAACCAATCCGATAGTGATAAGGATACAACAGGACTACCTGACGGGCTTGTTGATATATTGCTTTCCAAATCAGCGACAGAGCCTTTCCGGATCTCACAACTTGGCGGTCTTACACAATACGAGCAGGCAACTGTACCTGCCAACAGTTTGATATTTTGTATCAGCTTTAAATTGCTTTCCGTAGAATATATCATTGGAGAACCTGTTTCTGATATAGTGGACAGTGGTAAACCTTTGCCGGTTGATTTTTGGGGATTTTCAGAAAGGGATCTGCAGGATTTTGAACTCTTTGTACAAAAGGCTACAAGAAAAATCCTATCTCTTATACCGGAAGATATAGATGAGCGCAAGCGCAAATTGTTTGAACTGATCTATACGACCAAAGGAGCAATTACTGTAAAAGAACTTTCGGAGAAAGTGTTCTGGAGCAGCCGGCAAATCAATCGTTATTTCAGGCATCAATTTGGTATTTCACTCAAAGCATATTGCAATATCCTTCGCTTTCGGGCCTCGCTGGAACACATTGCCAAAGGACAGCTTTTCCCTGAAGCAACTTTCTTCGATCAAACCCATTTTATAAAAGAAGTCAAAAAGTTTTCAGGTGTGGTGCCGAAGGAACTATCCAAAAACAAAAACGACCGATTTATACTATTATCTGTAATGAAGCGGAAATAATTTTGCATCGCAATCAGATAAAATAGATGATGTTGTTAGATAATAAAGAGATCGCTATTGTAGGCGGAGGGCCTGCAGGGCTAACCCTGGCAAGACTGTTACAGATCAAGGGTGCAGATGTAAAAGTGTATGAACGTGATGCAAATAAAAATGTGAGGGTCCAGGGCGCTACGCTTGATCTGCATGAGGGATCGGGGCTGGAAGCGATGAAGCGTGCGGGTCTGCTTGATGAATTTTATAAACATCACCGTCCTGTTGCCAGTAAAATGCGGCTTGTAGACAAATCACTTCATATAACCTTTGACGACCACGACTTCGCAGTGATAACGGCCGAGACCCGTCCCGAAATTGACCGCGCTCCCTTGCGCAACATTCTGTTGAACTCGCTGGCACCTGAAACGGTAGTCTGGGATAGCCATTTTGTTTCAATGGAAAAAGAAAAAGATGGCTGGCGACTTCATTTCAAGAACGGGACAAGCGCTTATGCTGACCTGGTGGTGGCTGCCGATGGCGCCAATTCTAAAGTGCGCCCGTACCTGAGCGATACCAAACCCATCTATTCAGGTATTACCCTGGTTGAGGGAAATATTTATAATGCTGAAAAAGAATCACCTGAACTCTTTGCCTTTGCAAAAGGCGGCAAAGTAATGGCTTTTGATGATGAACGATTCGTGGGTTACGGTACAAAAGGGGATGGCTCCATCATGTTTGTTGTGAATTTTAAAGCACCTGAAAACTGGCTTCCCCAGAGTGGTATTGATTTTAAAAATAAGGAGGAAGTTTTATCCTGGTTTAAGAATGAGTTTGCAGGCTGGAGCGATAAATGGTATGAGTTTTTTACAAATGACGAAGTATATTTTATTCCGCGACCGCAATATTATTTTCCGTTGGATCAGCAATGGGAAACACAGGAAAACCTTACTATGATTGGTGATGCCGCTCATCGCATGCCGCCGTATGCCGGTGAAGGTGCAAACGTGGCATTGCAGGATGCCTTTGAATTAGCTGAAAACCTGACGGACAATAAATTCCCTGATATAAAAACAGCTATCTCTGATTTTGAAAAAGAAATGATAATAAGAGGTGCAAAAGCTACTGAAGAAACTTTGGATAATACCCATATCATGTTCTCAAAAACTGCATTAGAACAGATGCGTATGTTTTTTAGCCGGGTAAAAGAAAATTAAGAAGCCGCCGCAACTTTATCTTCATTGTATCTTAGGCTGCAATTATTTATTAAACCGTTTATAAGCTTCCTGAATAGCTTCTTGTGTTTCAGGTACCAGTAAATTCATCCCCCGTGTAATTTTGGCCTGTACGGTTTCTACATAAGGTTTGTATTTATTATAGTAGTTGGCAAATGCAATTTTATAGTCAGCATTTGAATGAAGTTCTTTCGCCAGAATAGTTGCCCCCTGTATTGCAAGACTGGTACCCATTCCGGTATGGAAACTGGCGGCATGTGCGGCATCGCCTATCAGTGCGACACGCCCATTTGACCAGGCAGGCATGTGAATCTGACACACTTCATCAAAATATAGATTATCTGAATGTAAAAGGACACCTAAAATTTCGGGTATTCTCCAGGAATTGTTTCCCTGGAAATGATCTTTCAATATCTGCCGGTGCTGTTCCCGGTTTTTATAATCATAGTTTAATTGGGTTGACCTGAAGATTAAGCCTACATTGGTTGTTTTCCTGAAGTGTGTAATCATAGCCATTTTGCCGGGTTCATTATAGATCAACCGTGCATTGGGTATTCCCTGGATGGCGGGAGCTTCAGTAAAAGCAAAATATTCACCGAAGAATTTAGAGAAACCTGCTTCCTCACCAAATATCAATCGTCTTACTACAGAGTGTGTACCGTCAGCTCCAAACACAAAATCAAATATTCTCTTCTCACCGTGTTTAAATATCACTTCCACATTGTCTTCGTTCTGTATTATTTTTTCAATACTGTTATTAAAAAGGATCTCCATTTCATCGTGGGGGATGTTTTCAAAAAGAATATCTATAAGGTCTTCCCGGAATATTTCTATGTCCCCAAGGTATTCATCCTGGCCATTTATCGAAAATGCAGCCATTGTTTCATTTTGTGCATTCACCATCTGTATTTCATTGCCTTCCAGTACTTCTTTTGCTTTTATCTTCTCCAATATTCCCATTTCTTCTGCGATATGCAGTGCTTCTCCCCGCACATCAATAGGCGCACCTTCCTTTCGCAAACTTTTTGAAATTTCCACAATGGTTACCTGGTACCCATACTTATGTAACCAATACGCCAGGGTTAACCCTGCAAAACTTGCTCCTGATATTAAAACCTGATTTTTCATACCATTTTATTCTATTGTTTTACGATACAAAATTGAGTTTATCTTTACGTATAAAATAGCGCATTAGCTAATAAAAATAGTCGTAAAAAAATAATGGCCACAGAAAAAGAAGAGCAAAGCTTTATCCGGTTCGCAGATAAGGTAGGCTACGATATTGGCGAAAGCATGGCCCGGAATATTGTGGGGTTATACCAGAGGACATTTGATTTTTTGCCTGAAATGGCCGTATTTGCTGCATCCTATATCGTAAAAAGAACGTTCACCCGCCATACTACGCCACCCAGGCATATAAAGAACAGCATTCGTTTTTTCTTTCATAATGTATTTGAGTATAATGAAGCAGGGAATAGTAAGGAAAGTCAAAAAGTGAAGATAGTATCACCTTATGTACGGGTATTCCCTTCTGCACTTCCACATAGCAGCCTTTTCAAAAAGGATACGCATGTAAATGTTGTTTCTATATTCGTGAGCGCGGATTACCTGAAAAGTTTTTTAGGAACCGATGGACACAGGTTCCGTTTTTTGTTTGAGAGCGACAATAATTTTCTGATCGAAGAAATAATGAGCGATGATCTTATCCGTACCGTAAACGATATCGTTAAAAAAGAACCGCCCGATACCTTAAAGGATTATCATTACAGGCTTAAAGTATTGGAATTGCTGTTCTATTTGTTTCAGCGCCTGGCAAAACGCGAACAATCAGCACATCAGAAGTTAAGCGGTAAAGATATAAAGGCCATTTACCAGGTGCGTGATAAACTCATTTCATCATTGGAGAAACCTACCAGTATTACGGTACTTAAAAAGATAGCCGGAATGAATGAATTGAAAATGCGTCAGGTTTTTATTCAGGTTTTCGGAATGGGCATTTATGAGTATTATCAACAAGTACGTATGAAAGAAGCAGCGCGGCTGTTGCGTGAGGAAAAATTATCTGTTTCAGAAGCCGGTTATAAAATGGGATTTGAAAACCTCAGTCATTTTTCGAGGGTTTTTGAAAAACATATCGGCAGCAAGCCAAAGAAATATAGCATGGGTTATATTTAATGCACTTAATTTTTGCAGCTTATCGCCGTTCGAAATCAAAATAATCTTTGTGCCATACAAGACACATTAATACTGTAATCCCAGCTGCAACCCATGATGCAACTTCTATTTTGGATAGTTCAATTGCTATCTGGTATATCACTAAACCCCAAAAAACAGAGAAAGCAATAGTAAATATGTACCTGAATATTCGTACTGCAAAAAAGAGAAAACCTATGGCCAGTCCGCTTGTGACCAGGATGATAATACCTGTAAAAATGTTATAATGGTTTTTCCTGCAAATCCAGACGGCTGATATGATACTGATAAGGAATATCTCCATTCTTACCAATGTCCATCTATTGGTGGGACGAATTTCTCCTTTCATAAGTATATATATTTTATTGTGTGTGCTTGGGGAGACTATTAAATGAAGTACACCAACCGGGTGTGATAAGGCTTAGCATTTTAAATTTACTAAATTTCAAAAACTTTTCAGCTCTATTAAACTGAAAATCTCCTTTTGATTTCTATAACCTCAATTCAGCCTTTCTTTATAACCAAGTGTTTTAATCCCGGATCATTCATCAACCGCTCCATCTCCGATTGGATAATTTCCTGTATATCCTGTTTTACCTGGAAATAATTGCGCTGCACCATACTATTATCCAGCTTACGAATGACTTCTATATCTTTATAATTTTCTTCCTCTTTTTTCAATGCTTCATGGTCATTGATGATCTCGCAATGAAAAGTTTTCAACTCAATTTTATTGCCAGGATCATCCGCTACCATACCTACAAATTCACCGGAGCTTAAAGCCGATATTTTCGACGGAGGTATGGCTGTTTCCAGTTGTTTGGAACGACTAATAGAGGTGTCACCACTATTGATAGAATAACTTTCCCTATCCTGCATGATCTTGCCAAAGCGTTCGGAAAGCTGCTTGGCCGTATCACCCGTTACCTGTCCGGCAATGATATTGCCCGTAATATTCATGATCACATCTGCCTGTTCCCGGCCATAATCTTTGCGCAACTGGCTGAAATCCTGGATGCCTAAACAAGTGGATACCTTGTTACTGCGGGCCGTGGCAATCAGGCTGTCCATATTATTTAAGTAAATGGTTGGAAACTCGTCGAATACCAGGCTGCTTTTTAGCTTTCCTTTCTTGTTTACCTGTTTTACAAGGCGCGTTACATACAGCGACAATACAGCACCGTATATTTGTATCTTCTGCGGGTTATTGCCCATACAAACGATCTTCGGCTCATCCGGGTTATTGATGTCGAGATTAAAATCATTGCCGGATAGCACGTAATATAATTGTGGGGAAGAAAGCCTTGCCATTGCTACTTTAGCAGAGGCTATCTGGCCTTCCAGTTGTTCCATCACATCGTTTAAATAGGCATTCACAAAAGGGTTGATCAATACCTCTATTTCTTTTTCTGTGCGTAGCAACGTAAACAGGCTGTCATAATCCGCTTGCATCAGCTCGATGACATGGGGCAGGGTGCAGAACTCCCCGTCTTTATATTTACGTAGATACCATATAACAGCAGACAGGAAGTTGATGGGGGATTCCACGAAAAAATCACCCTGGCGTTTGATCCATTCCCTGTTCAGGCCCATTAAGATGGTACGTGCCGATTCCGAGGCATCCGTGATGTCTGTCATTGCAGATGGCTCCAAAGGATTACAACGATGGCTTCGGGTAAGATCATCAAAATTGATGACATAAAACTTAGGCACTTTAGTATATCTGTGCTTATCCTTCAACCAGGAATTATAGGCGATCTTAGAGAGATCATCGAATTTAAAATCATATACGAACATGGTAAACCCTTTGCGTATGTGCTGAGTAATGATATGCCTGATCACGAAGTAGGATTTACCTGCTCCCGGTGTGCCTAAAATAATCACTGCACGGAAAGGGTTGATGATATTGATCCAGCTATTGCGCACCTTATTTTTTAAGCGGTAACGCGCCGGCAGGTTAATGGAAAATTCATTTTCCAGGAATCTTTCTTCCTGCGGAAATGTTTCATTTTCTTTATTGAAAATATCTTTGTTATTGAACCTGCTTTTAATGATACGGGAAAGCAGGGTGCCACCGGATAACACCAGTAAAAATCCAATGCCGGTGATGCTGATATAGATGATAGCCTTCATTTCCGGTGTAACGGAAAGCAACAAAGAAAGATAGCTCACGAAATATAACAGCAAGCCTGTGACGATATAAGCGAATGCCGTTTTGTAGCTTAATTTTTCATCCTTGCGGCCTTTGGCGCCCAATAAGGAAATGCCTAAAAAGCCTAATGCCACCAGTTTGCTTTTGATGAAACTGGAGAATATACCGGTGCGATAAATATTGCCTAATATCCGGTCGTTAAACGCACTGATAAAACCCCATTGCTGAAAAGCAGCATAGCAATAATAATAACAGTGTATCGCTAAAATAACGATGCTGATCAGCCTGGTCATATCCAGTATCTTTCTTAACGCCTGTTCGTTCTCTCCTGTCTGTGCAGCCATTGTTTTTATGTTTTATTGGTTACCTGAAATATTTTTTCTTTTCTTCTTTTTCCGGCTCTTTTTCTTTAACTGCCCGGGTACATAATCAAATACCTTTTCGGGCTGCATGAACATGTCAATTATATTGCCCGAATCTTTGGAAGCATCAGCAGGCTGAAGGTCATCCCGGTAAACTTTGGTTTCTGCCGCAAGGGCAGCCTGTGGCTGTAGCCCGGTATCCTGCTTAGGTGCGGGATGCGATAGCTGATACTGCACCGTTCTATCCGCCTGCAGGCATCGTTCCTGTATGGCTTTGGCACTGTATTGTTTGCCCAGGTCGCTGCCGTTGAACACGCATTTGGTCTGATGGTCCACGTAGGTGATACCATATATTAAACCGGTATCATTTTTACGAAAGGCAACATGGATACCTTTTCTTTCCAATTGCTTTACCAGTTCTTCAACAGGCAGTTTTTTCGTATGCAACGCCATATCTACAGCATTCTTCACGCGGTTCCTGTAAGGCAATCGTGTTGGTTCATTTTCCAGAAACTTCTTTTCTAAAAATGACAACGTAGGTTTATTATAGAACAGGCTGGCCTTTACAGGTGTGCCGATTGGATTCCCATTTCCATCCAGTACCCGGTAGAATAAACCGTTGTGCTGATATACAGGAGAGCTTTCTGTGCCACGGTCTGCCATCACATTGTACTGTTTGAGTATTGCATTTAGCTCCGGCAGGCTGGTGTATTTATATTTATCCAGCACCGCATCCAGCACATTGGTGATCGCTCGTTTGGTTTCTGTTCGGCCATACTGCACCTTCCCGGCGTCAACCGGTTTTATACGGAACGCTTCGCGCCTTGCATGTTTATCCGCTGCCACCAAACCGAACACTTTTTCGATTTCTTTACGTGCCGGTTCCGACTTGCGGATACCCAGGTGATGCAGGTCAATGCGATTACCATTGGACTGAATATTAGTGCTTACGATATGGATATGCGGGTGGCCTGCATCATGATGCCGATAGATCAAATAAGGCTGTTCTCCAAAGCCTAATTTTTGCATATAAATGTTGGCGATTTCTACCAGCTTTTCTTTGCCCAGGTGTGTTTCCGAAGGATCAAAATTGAGCGAAATGTGTACCGTTTTATATGCAATATCCCTGCGCAATTCCAACCTTTGCAATAGGTATCCCAACCTGATTTTCAGGCTCATATTTTCCATATTCAAGGGGAAATTTTCTGCACCGATACACACTGCAACACCGTCTTTAACCTTGTTCTCATTATAGTTGAAAATGCGGTGCATAGATCGCCCGGGTTTGATCACTGCAACCATATTTCGAGCAATTTTTTTACGGTGTTCCTGATATCATCTATTTTATTACCAAGGATGTTTTTTTCGATCTCATAAGCGATCAGCCAGCTTCTGAATTCCGGGATATGATTCAGCGTATGCATCTTCTTCACCACCTGGTTGAAGTTGTTGCCTATATTGTTTAACTCATTACGAAGCCTGGCGAGTTCTGTCATTAAGTCATCCTGTGAGCTGTTGCGGTAAGTGACTATAATGGGTTTACCCAAAAGACAGCGCCGCATATAATCGCTTAGCTTCCGGCAGGCTGATGCCTTCCATCCCCTTTCAATTTTTGCATGTTCCTCCTGCGTTAACCTGCAGATGATCCTTTTGTTCCTGTTTGCTTTTTTTCCGTTCATCACATTATCATTTTCACGTTTAAAAAATCAAAAATTCATTAGCAATGCACCGCCCACGAGTTCCGAGTAAGGGGCGGCAAGATCCGGTTGTACGACAACCGTTCATCTTGCCGATTGCGAAAAAGATGCAATCTCCCGGCTTTGAGCATTTTTTCCTGCCACTTATAGGTATCCAGGAGCGCTGCAAGGCATCAGGCACTCCAATAACAGGTGGAAGCAGCTATTATATTTTCCATGTATCATTTATATACTGTTTTTGTTTTGATCAATTTTATATGGTTTGCCAAAATGCATGAGCCAATCATTGAAGTCTTTGTGGTTTTTATAAAGGCTGCTTTCATCCTTGTATTGATTACTTAATGAAAGTGCATTGCGGCTGCAATTTTGTCCGGCAGTATCTCTATCTAAATACAATCTTATTACCTTGTGTTTTTCCATGAAAGGACGTGCAGTTTCAAAGAATGATAGAGAGTTTAGAACCACAAAATCAGAGTGGCCTTCGGGATTATTTTGATGGATAGCCATGAAGGAAAGGAAGTTCATAAAACCCTCGAAAACGATGACCTCATTGGCGACATAATCAAAGGTGGTAATACTTTTTGGAGCGCTGCATCCTTTGAAGTAGGGGTTGCGTATTTCGAAGCCACCTAAATCATTTTTAAAACCGATACCATAATAGATTTTGCCGTTTAGTTCATAGCAGACTTCCCGGCAATAACGGTCTGCTATCTTAACAGGTATGCGGCGGTGCTCGAGATAACGCAACAAGGCATAAGAACTGAGCGAAAACTCCCTTAAAACCTTCAGCCTGTTATCCTGCTCAGTTGTCGCTACAGGCAGTTTATAAATCGGCTGTTGAAAAGAAAGAGAAGTGCTTAGTTTTTCAAACAATTCACCGATAGTGCAGTTATGGTACAGGATGGCAAAATCAATTAGGTTCCCGCCTTTACCGAAACCATGATCATACCACCTGTTTAGTTTACGATTGACCTTGAATGAGGCTGTTTTTTCTTCGCGCAAAGGAGAGCGATACCAGTAATCGTTATTGCGGATCTTTGAGGGCTCATAACCCAGCTGCGACAGGTAATGAACTATATCTATTTCTTTGGCTTCGCTAATGCAGAGCCTTTTGCTCCTAAATACCATGAGACCACATTTTCAAACACACATTCAGTTTCTCCGTACGAAATTATACAGGTAATACAGGATTACCTATCCTCATCATATTTTGATGAGG
>CAZKPH010000001.1:0-38601 GCA_964554605.1 uncultured Ferruginibacter sp. | reverse complement strand
TGATATTGACAAAATATCAACATTCAAAAAAATTTTTTCTCCTTGTCTGGCGTGGTTTTCAGCGGATTGTAACCACTGTCCCTTACTGTCTGTCATAGTTTTGTAAGAGATAAGTCGGTGTTTAGACATCTTTTGTGAATAACGTTTTTTTGTTTTTTTGACAGACTTTTGCAAATATTCAAAAGAATTACAAAAGGTATTTCCTGACCGTAAGGGTTTTTAATATGAGATTTTTACTCAAAAAATGACAAAAGAACAAAATGAATAAAAAATTATATATATAATGATTTATACAAGAATTAATGAGCCGGTTTTAATTGCGGTTTTTGCCAGCGGGGCGGGAAGCAATGCACAAAAAATCATTGACCGATTCAGGAACAACAATTTTATATCTGTTTCGTTGATTGTTTGTAATAATGATACCGCAGGGGTAAAACAAATTGCCGAAAGAGAAAACATACCTTTTCTCCTGGTCGAAAAAGAGCGTTTTTTCAAACAAGATGCTTATCTGCCGGAATTACTGAGCAGGAATATTTCGTTTATTGTACTGGCGGGTTTTCTCTGGAAGATCCCCCCAACGCTAATAAAAGCATTCCCTGACAAAATTGTTAATATTCATCCTGCTCTCCTTCCCAAATTCGGCGGCAGGGGGATGTATGGGCAATTTGTTCACGAAGCTGTAATTGCGGCAGGGGAGAAGGAGAGTGGCATTACCATTCATTATGTCGATGAATTTTATGATCATGGAAAAACTATTTTACAAGCCAGATGCAGGGTGGACAGTACTGATACACCAGCCACCCTGGCTCAAAAAATACACGCCCTTGAGCATACGCATTACCCCGAAGTAATCCGACAACTGATTGAAAAAAAAACCGATTGATAATTTCAACCTTTTTGCGTTGACCTATTAAAATACGACAGTAGTTTTTCCCTTAATACCATCCCGGATATACTGAACTATCACTTCCTGCCCGGGTTTACATCTGGAAAGGCAATCCATATAGCTATATACCTCTTTTATTTCACAATCGCTTATTTTAGTAATAATATCGCCAGCCAATAGCCCAGCCTTTGCGGCAGGGCGGTTGTCTATTACCGCATCGATGTGCAAGCCGTCGCCTTTATCGGTATAGTTGGGCATAATGCCCAAAGTAACTTTATATACAGGCGTTTTTTTGCCTGCGCTTATCTTAGTTTTTCTGAACGGTATTGAATCAACATTGGCCAAAGTAATTGCTGTACGAAATACATAATCTATTATCTGTTTTTCATTTGTATATTTTATCTTCCCGGCATCATCGGTGGGTTTATGGTAATCGTTATGTGTACCCGTGAAAAAGTTAAGAACCGGGATATCTTTTAAATAAAAAGAGGTGTGGTCTGTTGGCCCAATACCGCTACTATCCAATGTTATATTATAGCCAGCAGGCTTATTTTTTTCTATAATTCCTGCAAAATCAGGGCTGGTGCCAATGCCTCCTACAATCAATGATTTTGAGCTATCCAGCCTTCCTATCATATCCATATTGATCATTGCTGCCACGCCTGGAAATTGTTTTTTTACGCCTTCGGCAAAATATTTGGATCCTTGCAACCCATCTTCCTCTCCGGAAAAACAAACAAATACAAAATTTGCTTTTTCTATCTGTTTATTGTTAGAAAACATCCTGGCCAGTTCCAAAACACCTGCAACCCCGGAAGCATTATCATCCGCACCATTATGAATCAGCCCTTTTGAGTTGGGTAATGTAGAATTATTGTGGTCATTTAAACCCAAGTGGTCATAATGGGCGCCAATAATTATTGTTTTTGACGCATTGTTATCCAGGTAAGCAACTATATTCTCCGTATTAACCGTTATTTTATTTTGTTCACTGCTATCGTGTGGGTTACTAAACCATACGTACGAAAACTTTTGTAAGTATCCTTTTTTAAATGCAGGCTTCAACCTTAGTGATACAAATATTTTTTTTATGTAGCTGGCAGCTTCTTTTGCTCCTTCCGAACCGGCAAGCCTACCCTGTAATTTATCGTCGGCAAGAAAATTAATATGTTTTTTTATATTTTCGATTTGGGCAGATTCGGCTTCATCCGGGTCAACCCAGTCTGCAATAAAAACATTGGTTTCCCTGGGAGCACCCTGTTGCCTGTTGCTCGAGAATACAAGCCGTTTACCATCAGGAGAAAACATAGGAAAAGCATTAAAATTGCTTTCCCATGTGATTTGCCTGAGATTTTCTCCGGCAGTATCAATCATATAGAGCTGAAAATCATATCCTTTCGTTGAATGATAATTAGAAGAAAAAATAATTTTATTGTCTGAAGGATGAAAAAATGGCGCCCAATTTGCTTTGCCTAGATGTGTGATTTGTTTCAAACAGGTGCCATCCACATTACATGTATATATTTCCATTGCTACCGGCGCCACCAGGTTCTCTTTTAGTAGTTCTGTATATTCATAGATTTCCTTTTCTGTACGGGGACGAGAAGCCCTGAAAACAAGTTTCTTACTGTCATGTGAAAAAAAAGCCCCGCCATCGTAGCCAAGCCCGTTTGTAATTTGTCGTTGATCAGTACCATCAATATTCATTGTCCATAATTCCAGGTCCCCACTTCTTATACTGGTAAATACAATTTTTTTTCCGTCAGGAGAAACAACCGCTTCCGCATCATACCCCGGCGTATTGGTAAGCTGCTTAACTATATTCCCCTTAAGATCAGCAATATAAATATCATAATCCGGATAAATAGCCCAAAGATATTTCCCGTCTGGCCTTACGGCAACAGGTGGTGGGCAGCTATCATATTTACTGTGAGTGGAAGCATAAAGAATGTGCTGCCCGTCGGGGAGAAAGTAAGAACAGGTTGTCCTTCCTTTTCCAGTAGATATCATTTGCAGGTTTTCTGAACTATGGGGTTGTTTTCGAAGGTTATACAGAAATATCTGGTCGCACAATATACCAGCGGAAGGATTGGTAACCTGCATCGTAAGGGAATTCCCGTCAGGGCTGAAATAAGCTTCGGCGTTATCCCCGCCGTTAGTTAGTTTTCGGATATTTTGCAAACAGGTTTCTTGTGCCTCAATACCGATATAGATCAAAATAAATAATACAGTAAAAATGCTCTTTTTCATCTCGATATAGTTTTACAAATCTTTTCTCCGGCAATTTCACATAAATTATTATAAAAAAAATCCTATACGCTTTATGATTGTGTTTTTTTACAGACAGATGATAAATCTTCGGGTAACCAGAATTGTAAATTTGCGTTAAATACCCCTTTGGTGTTTAGGGTTTCTGTAATATTGCTCTATATATTTTATTTTCTCTTGAGCTTCAAACATAAAATATTATTACTACTCGGATGCATTGCTTTTCTGGCTACAAAAGCACAAGTAGTGGCAGTGAGGGGCGTTGTATATGATACAACCGGAATTACACCTGTAAAAAATGTATGGGTAACCAGCCTTTGCGGAGGCTCTTCTCTTACGGATTCTTTGGGCAGGTACGAAGTAACGGCTTCTGTAAGCGATTCTCTTGTTTTTACTTATCGTCAAAAAAGTACATTAAAATTCGCTATTAAGGAAATTTCGGATATAAATGATTTCAATATTTCCCTCCATGTGAGGGTCGCCGAAAGATTCAAAACACTTAAAGAGGTTCGAGTTTTCTCAAAAACATACAGGCAGGATTCGATAGAAAACAGAATGGCTTATGCCAAAATTTTCAACTACGAAAAGCCCGGTATCAGTACCTCTTCTTCTTCCTATAGCGGAGTCCCCGGGTTGGATCTGGATGAGTTTATTAACATTTTCAGGTTTAGGCGCAATAAACAATTGGCAAGAATGCAACAACGGTTGGAAGATGAGGAAAAAGAGAAATTTGTGAATTACCGCTTCAATAAAATTACCGTAAAACGTATAACAGGTTTGTCAGGGAAAGATATTGAAGACTTTATGACAATTTACAGGCCGACCTATGTATTTACCCTGCAAAGCTCTACCGTAGATTTTTATCAATATATCCTTAATTGTTCTTACGAATACAAACGATTAAAATTAAAGCTGCAGTTAAGCCCAAAAAATCCATAAATATCTATTTTTGAAAAAAAATATGGAAAATACAACTTTGGGCGTAGGAACCCGCTTGCAACATACCCAGTATGGGCCTGGTGTTATTGTTGGAATTTTATACGCTTCTTACCTGATTTCTTTTATCCATCAAGGCATTAAAGAAATAGACAAAACAGATCCTCTGTTGGAAGAAATCATTCCGGAAAATGTTAGCGAAGAAATAGAAACGCAATTTTCAACTGAAAAATCCCTTTTGAAAATATTAAGGCTTTGGGGAGGTTTTTCCGAAACGGTTTCCCTTGGAGATCGATGGAAGGGAGGAGTTTTATTTTTGCAGCCTGCGGATAAGTCTCTCAAACCAAAAGAGATTCCGATAGAAGATTTTTTTCACAAAATTGTAATGCTAAGGGACCGCCTTCGTGTACTCGAACAAAATATAAACAGCAGTAAGAACCTGAGCGATGAAGAAAAAGTAAATATCCAACAATACATTACCCGGTGTTATGGGTCCCTTACAACATTCAATGTTCTTTTTAAAAACAAAGAACAGTGGTTTGTCGGGGAAAAAAACGCTAAGGAAGATTAAACACCAAAGGCAATGATTTACCTGCTATCCACACTTCCTCCGCTACTTACAGACTGTTTTATAGTAGGGGTCCCATCATAAACAATATGCCCTCCGCTACTGGCTGAAGCGTCCAGGTGTTTATTGGCATATACTTTGGCACTCGCCCCGCTACTTACCGAAACAGTTACATTTTCTGCAATGAGGTTCATTGCATCTATGCCCGACCCGCTTGAGGCATCCGCATCCAGGTCCTGGATAACTCCTGTTAATTTAATATTACCGGCACTGCTTGTATTTGCCTCTACTTTGGAAGCCTCCAGGTATCCCTTTATCGTTGCCGAGCTGGATGCTTCAAAAACTAAACTTTCGTTGGTTTTTAATATTCCAACTATTTTCACGTCGGCGCTTGCTGACGCATCGATTCTTCTAATAACAGGGATTGTTACATATACTTTGATATGCGCATCGCTAAAGCTGTGTAAACTTTTTGTCTTGATTTTCAGCTTGTCGCCAGACACATCTGTTTCAACATATTTTATGATATTATCGTCAGCTTCAACAATAACTTCTGTTGTGGCACCAGGCTTTACCTCTACATCAATGGATGTACTTACGGCAATTTCAGAAAAATCCGAAACGGTTCTTTTTTCTGAAATAATATTTCCGCTACCTGTTGTACGATTGAAATAGCAAGCAGAGAAAAAAACGGCACTACAAAATAGTGCGTAGAGAACTGTAAGGCGTTTCATAAAAAGTTATTTACATGAACAATATACGTTTATTATACCCTTCCGGCTGCATTACCAGAACTTATCGTTGCTTTCTTCATTTTCTTTGGGAAGTGCTCTTTTTTGTACAAATGAGTTAAAAAATGAAAGCAAAATACTAAACAACATTGCAGACCAGAAGCCGTCTACACTAAATCCATGTACAAAATGTGCATCTAATAAAATAATACAAGCATTAATTACAAAAAGGAACAATCCTAATGAGAGTATGGTTGCCGGTAACGTCAATATAACCAAAATCGGTTTTACAATTGCATCAAGAATTGCCAAAACAAAAGCAACAATGATAGCTGTAAAAAAAACATCAATTTTTATTCCCGGCAGGATCGAGGCTAGGATAAACACATTAATTGTTGATATCAAAATTTTAATCAGAAAATTCATGCTGTCTGTTGCTTAAATAACTATTAGTTCGTAAAAATCTTCTTCCACAAAATATTTTTCCGCAATTTCTTTTATTTCTTCAGCAGATATGTTCTTAATAACATTTATTGACTCATAAAAATAACTCTCATTAAGGTCATTCAACAGAATATTTTTCCACCTGGCTATTATCTGAAACGGGCCGTCCATATCTCCCAGTATTGTCCCGATCAGATAGTTTCTCACCAATAATAATTCTTCTTCATCTACAATTTCCTCTCTAAGTATTTTCATTTCTTTGTAGACCTCTTTTATTGTGGCATCGCAAACATCCGTACCCGCTTCTGTACTAATCATCCATGCGCTTTGCTGTATATTATTTTGTAAATAACTGCTTATGCCGTAAGTATAGCCTTTTTCTTCTCGAATATTGCTCATCAGCCTTGACCCGAAAAAACCACCTAATAAAGTATTCAATACCATTGCCTTTTTAAAATCGGGATGGTGCCGGTTGGGGAAATGCCTTGCTATCCTTATGGCTCCCTGTACCCCGTTCTCTTCATTTGTGATACGATATTTTTTTTGTGTGGCAGGAATCACTGGCAAAACGGGGATTATCGGTTTCCCGGAATCAAGTGGCAATGTGCCAAAATAACTATTCAATTGTTCTATTATATCGTCAGGTAATTTCCCGGCAACAAAAATGATGCATTTCCCGTTGATATAGAAATTGTTATAGAAATTTTTTATTTCTTCTGCATTTAACGCATCATAATCACCTGCACTTAAATATTTTCCATAAGGGTGTTCTTTCCCGAATAAATAGGCATCGATATACCTGTTTGCCACAAAATCGCATTTCAAAAGATTAACTGCTAATTTTTGTTTTGCATTTTGCCGGAAGATATCAAGTTCCTGCTCCGGAAAAGTTGCATTTGTCAGCATATCCCGGATAACAGGTAGCAATTCGGGTAAATGCTTGTTCAAAGTATGCAGAGATAGTTGTGCTGTTTCGTTAAAACACTGGCGGGTGCAATGTGCTCCATAATAATCAAAATGTTCGTTGAGTTGAAAGGCTGATCTTGAAACGGTTCCACTCTTTAACAAATGATTGGTTGCAAATGCAATCCCGTTCTTTTTTTCAAAAGTATTCCCCGCATAGAACACCCATTCTATTTGTAATACTTCCTGTTCCCCGGCACTGACTGCGTACACATCTATTCCGTTATCCAGCCTGAAATGTCTGTATGGCTTCAGGTTTAGTGTAAATTCGATTGCATCTTTTATTGGGGGTGATATTGTACGGTCCATTGTATACATGATTAAACTATACACCGTAATAATATAGTGTATTCGAATTTTTTTCGTTAAAGATAATGTTACTTTCCTTTAGTATTTCCTCTGCCGTTACAGACTGATAGATTGCTAATTCTTTATTAATGAGGTCTGCATCACCCAATATTTCGTAGATGGCGAGGCTGGCAGCCCGGCTTAATACGCTCATATCTTCAAAAGCCATCATACTTTCGGTACGATTCTTTACTTTTTGCAATTCTTTTTCCGTTATTCCTTCCTGCAATAATTTATTTACCTCTTCGGTTATTCCCGCTTCTGCCTCCTGCATAGTTATACCTTTTACCAGTTTGCCCTCAATTGTAAGCAGCCCTGCATCAACATTGCCAAAATGGAAACAGCTTACATAACTAAATAGTTGTTTTTCTTTTACAAGAGATTGAAATAACCTTGAAGATCCTCCCCCGCTTAGGATTTCCGTGATAAGGTCGGCTACATAATACCTCTTATCCAGCCTGGGATAAATATGCCAGCATTTATAAATAGCATCCAGGGGGACATCTGCCCTTATTTCTTTTTTTCTTGCTTCCTCCTGCTGAGGTTCGGCTGGTAATTGTCGTTCGTAGCGCCTCCCGGAAGGGATATTCCCAAACCACCTTTCTGCCATCTCTTTACCTTTCGCCGTACTAATATTGCCGGCAATTACTAAAATAGCATTAGAAGGGCAATAGTGCTTGTTAAAGAAATTTTTTACATCCTGCAGTGTTGCATTTTCAACGTGGCTCAATTCTTTTCCAATGGTCATCCATTTATAAGGATGTGTGGTATATGCCAGGTCTCTCATTTTATGCCAGACATCGCCATATGGCTTATTTATATAATGCTCTTTAAATTCTTCACAGACAACCTTTTTTTGAACATCCAGGCTTTTTTCGTTGAAAGCAAGGCTCAGCATACGATCGCTTTCGAGCCACAAAGCCGTTTCAATATTTTCCGCAGGTAATTGACAATAATAATTAGTATAATCATTTGTTGTGAAAGCGTTATTTTCTCCACCGGCGTTTTGCATAGGTTCGTCAAAAACGGGAATATTAATACTCCCACCGAACATAAGGTGTTCAAAAAGGTGCGCAAAGCCGGTTTTCCCAGGATCTTCATCTTTTGCACCTACATCATAAAGAACATTTACAACCGCCATCGGAGTACTTGCATCTTCGTGTATTATTACGCGTAATCCATTCGATAGTTCAAATTTTTCAAAATTGATCATAGGGCAAAGGTAAGCAGGAGTATTTGTGCGGCAATCTTTTCAGTGAATAAAAGTTCCGGGGCGCATTTTTATTTCTATCAGGTCGTTGTTTCGGCTAATGACCAAATGTAGCGTCTCGTTGGTTGTTTGTAACAGGGTTTTATATTGCTGAATATTTTTTGAGAAATTATTGCCTACTGAAATAATTATATCTTCTTTTCTAAGTCCTGCTTTATCTGCCGGTGAACCGGGAACAACATCGTCAATAACAATATTGCCGTTAATATCATAAATAGCCATTCCGGTGTAAGAGTAGTCAAAAGGTTCGGTGAAGTGCTTATTTGGCGAAAGATGTATCTCTTTCTGCGGATAATTTATGACCATATTGAACCTGCGAAGCAGATCGTTCCCTATCAATCCGCCAATAAAGGGGTATGAGGTTACATTATAATTATCGTTGTAAAGATATGTAGGTACTTTTCTAAACACATAATTCCCTATTTTCAATTGCTTTATTACAGTAAGGCGCATCTGTAACTTACCGCCCATTCCTTCCGCCTGTGTAATAACCGGGTTTCGTTTGGGTAGCAATATCGCACTATCCGAAACAAGGTTTTCGCTCATTAGAAAACAAAGGCCGGCCCCTGTATCAAAGTAAAAGTTATACTCCATTTTTCTCGCATCTTTGATGTGTAACGTTTCTATCGGCAAAAGAGTAAAAGCTGGCCTTAGTAAAGTACCCCCTCTCGGGTAGCTGATCTCCCCGGGTTGATATACCTCCAGTAAATTTTCATCAAAATCAATTTTGACAATATATCTGTTAAAAAAACTATACCCGATAATCCCGTCAATTTTCTCGCCATATACGCTGCTTAATACATCGTAATCATTAATATGAAAATTAAGTTTTTCAACTACAAGACCCGGCAGATGCAAGTTTTGATTAAATGCAAAATGTACTTTTCGGGTACCTCCTAACCCGGAAATTATTGTATCTGTAAGTTGATGATGTATATTGTATTTATCACAAGTGGCAGAGTCTAAAGAAATTCCTCCGCTTCCTGTATCCAGAATAAAGTTTAATGAATCGGGGATATCGTTTAGGCACGCTCGTATTACCATTACGCCTCCGCTGTACTGCCTAAAGTGAAAAGCGGTAAGTAATTTTGCCTTTGGTTTGGGTGTAATGAGAATTTCCTGTGCAGGTACATATAGTGTCGAAATAAGGAATAATAGTATGGTTATAACATTTTTCACTTGTTGGTTGCTTAAATATACAAACGAATGCATGTATTTTTGTAATATTTACATAAACGGTCTTTATGCAATTGAATAAACTTTATGATCGGGCTTTGAATATGGATTTCCTTTCTGTAGAAGAGGGCGTGTTTTTATTTGAAAACGCTCCTATGGCAGAGTTGATGTTTATAGCTGATGAACTGAGAAAGAAAAAAGTTCCACACGAAAAAGTAACCTGGATAATAGACAGGAACCTCAATACAACCAATGTCTGCATAGCAAATTGTAAGTTTTGCAATTTTTACCGGATACCCGGACACCCCGAAGCTTATATTACTGATATCGAAACATATAAAAAGAAAATAGACGAAACAATACGTTACGGTGGCGAACAATTGCTACTTCAGGGTGGGCACCATCCTGATCTGGGTTTGGCATACTATGTGAATCTTTTTAAAGAACTAAAGCGCCTTTACCCTAATGTTAAACTTCATACTTTAGGCCCCCCGGAAATTGCTCATATTACAAAGCTGGAAAAAAGCACACATAAAGAAGTACTGTCGGCATTGAAAGAGGCAGGATTAGATAGTTTGCCAGGGCCGGGGGCGGAAATACTGGTTGACAGGGTTAGAAGGCTTATCAGCAAAGGAAAATGTGGAAGCCAGGAATGGCTGGATATTATGCATGAAGCCCATTTATTGGGCATTACTACAACAGCCACAATGATGTTCGGGCATGTTGAAACTGTTGCTGAACGGTTCGAACACCTTGTAAAAATAAGAGAAGTACAAAGCCGAAAGCCAAAGGACACTAAGGGTTTCATTGCTTTTATTCCCTGGACTTTCCAGGATGTTGATACTTTACTCGCAAGAATAAGAGGAGTTAAAAACCTTACTACTCCGGAGGAATATGTAAAAATGATTGCGCTAAGCCGTATCATGTTGCCCAACATTACAAATATTCAGGCCAGTTGGCTAACTGTTGGAAAAAATACCGGCCAGATATGCCTGCATGCCGGTGCAAATGATTTTGGGAGTATTATGATCGAAGAAAATGTTGTTAGCGCTGCCGGAGCCCCACACCGCTTTACCAGCAAAAGCATACAGGAAGCAATCAGGGAAGCTGGTTTTGAGCCCCGCCTGCGGAACCAACAGTACGAATTCAGGGATTTGCCCCCACAAATAGAAGAACAAGTGATAAATTACTAAAAATACCTGGCCAATACAGATCGGTTATTTCTTTCGCATTTTATTTTTATTAAATTTGGTGTATACACTGGTTATGCTCTTTGTGTAAACATCAAACCGCTTGCAATGAAAAAGAATATTTTATTTTTCACTGTTTTTATATTTTTTGTACTTTTTTCTTACGGACAGGAAAAGTATATTAAAAAATATTCCAGAATATCGGATTCCCTGGCCCTTGTATATGGTATTCCCAGGGCCGTTATCCTTTCTGTAGCAATTGTAGAGTCTTCCGCCGGAATGGATAAAAAGGCAAATATTTTAAAAAATCATTTTGGAATAACAGGAAAAAACAAAATAGCGGAAACGCACAAGATAAAAACCCGGTATAAACAATATAAATCCGTCGAAGATTCATATGTTGCCTTCTGTGAGCTAATTGTAAATAAAAAATTTTACAAAAAATTAAGAGGCAGCAAAAACTATGAATTGTGGATTCACGAAATTAGCAGGACAGGTTATTCCGAAAAACCGGATGTTTGGAAAAACAGAGTGGTTGGGGTAATCAAAAAATACAAGCTTTAACCATTAAACCTAAAATGAATAGAAACTCCAAAGCATTAATAACAATAGCCCTTATTTTTCTTATTTACTTATCCATCTCTGTTTTAGATATTCTTTTTGATTTTAACGTACCCTTTCTCAAAAAAGTAAATTTGGTTTCGGAGTTTCTGCATAAGAACCCGAATACCCCTTTTAAAAAAAATAAAATAAAAACCGCATCTCCTCAAAATGACCCCAAAGAACGGTCATTAGGCCTTTATACTACGCCCTCTCAAATTACTTCATTCAATACAGATACATCTTTTCCGGCTATGACAGAGTTTATGAAAAAATTACAGGAAATAAAACTCCGGAAAAAAAGAAAGGTGCGCATCGCTTTTTTTGGCGACAGTATGATAGAGGGAGATCTTATCACGCAAACGCTGAGGGAGTTATTGCAAAAAGAATTCGGAGGAAGGGGCGTTGGATATTTTCCAATACAATCCGTTTCATCTCAAAGCAGGACTACTCTTAGTTCGAGCGCCTCCGAAGGCTGGAGGGCTGATAATTTTAGAAATACGGGTAACAATATGTTTTTTTTGTCGGGTTATTCTTTTTCTGGAAATACCGATTGGGGCAACTATACTGACAATACGATAAAAGATTCTTCAGAGCTCATACAAAAATATCTGTTCACCGGCCGTGCAAATGGAAACGCTTGGGCATCTGTTAACGGAGTACTCACCCTGTTAGAAAACAAACAACCCTTTAACATTACATTACTATCAAATGATCCCGGGCATAAATTAAATTTTAATATTTCATCCCAGAGTGCCGTTATTTTCGGAGGAAGTATAGAATCGGAAAATGGTATTATTGTAGACAATTTCTCATTCAGAGGGTCTTCGGGCATAGAATTGATAAAAATTGATACTTCCATTTTAAGATCAATCGCACAAAGCAAACTATATGACCTGTTTGTTTTTCAATATGGGGTAAATGTCCTTTTTCGCCCTAACGATATAAAATTTACATGGTACCACAATAAGTTCGAAAGCGTAATCCGAGAGTTGAAAAGTATTTTTACAGATACAGATTTCCTAATTGTCAGTTCTGCAGACAGGGCTTTTAAATATAATGATGGGTATGCGTCTGCCATCGGAATTGACTCTTTAATTAAAGAACAAGCTAACATTGCCATGGACACGCATTGTGCGTTCTTTAATTTATTTGAAACGATGGGAGGGAAAAATGCTATTGTAAGATGGGTAAACGAAGACCCACCGGCTGCCAATAAAGATTACATTCACCCAAATCATAAGGGTGCAGAAAGGATCGGGCATTATTTTTATGATGCCATAATGAAAGATTACAGGAAATATTCTGCAAAACTTGAAAAGAAATAAACATCATCATGCTTTCGTTTGACCTAAATAATTTTTTTCATCAATTTCTTTATAATCCAAAAGAGCCATTGTTGTTCAATAATGGGTTTTTTGTTTATTTCTTTACTGTTTTTATTGCCTTGTTTTATATTTTCAGGAAAAGAAAAGCAATTAAAAGATATATATTCTGTTTTTTTTCGCTTTATTTCTTTTACAAAGCCAGTGGCTATTTTGTTGCCTTTGTTATCATTTCAGCTATTACAGATTTTATATTATCCAATCTTATTTATAAGCAAAATCCCGGCACAAAGAAATTGGTTTTGCTCTATATCAGTATTGTATTCAATCTCGGTTTGCTGATAACATTTAAGTATACCAATTTCTTCATCTCTATCATAAATAGTTTTGGCACACAGCATATTCATCCACTGAACCTTATTCTGCCCGTTGGGATTTCTTTTTACACATTTGAAAACCTGAGCTATACAATAGATGTATATAGGGGCCAATTCAAGCCGGCAACAAAATTTTCCGATTATCTCCTTTTTCTTTCTTTTTTCCCAAAACTGGTTATGGGGCCTATTGTCAGGGCACATGATTTCGTCCCGCAGATTAACCAGGATTATGAAATATCCGAAAGTAAGTTTGCAATGGGTTTTTACCTTATTATTAGCGGGCTTTTCAAAAAGCTTATTATTTCTGATTTCCTTACTCTAAATTTTGTTGACTACGTTTTTGAGGATCCGGCCAGGTATTCCGGATTTGAAAATCTCATGGCGGTATATGGGTATGCGATCGTTATTTATTGTGATTTCAGCGGATACAGCGATGTAGCTATTGGTATTGCGAGGTGGCTAGGATTTAATATCCCCGGTAATTTCCTTTCACCGTATCAAAGTAAAAATATCAGTGAATTTTGGCGGCGTTGGCATATTTCTCTTTCGTCGTGGTTAAAAGATTATTTATATATTCCATTAGGAGGAAACAGGGGAGGTAGTTTTGCTACATATTTTTTTGCAATATTATTCTTCGTTGGTTTATACTTTGGCCTAATTAACCTGCTAAAATTAAGTGTTGTTTACGCTGCCGCTATCATGCTTTTGATCGGTATTATTATTATTCTGCCCGCCATTATTAATAGAAAAAAAGGAAGAATTGCCACCTCATTTAATCTATTAACAACAATGCTGCTTGGCGGTTTGTGGCATGGTGCAAGCTGGAACTTTATTATTTGGGGTGCATTACACGGGATTGCTTTGTCTATCCATAAGTTATGGGAAACTTTCACTGTATTTCTTAAGATCAAGAAAAACAATTCAATACTGATAAAAATATTATCCGCTTTTATAACATTCCAGTTTGTGTGCTTCACATGGATATTTTTTAAAGCGAATAATTTCAATACTGCCATACTAATGATTAACCAAATTTTGTTTGATTTTGGGTCTGTTGTAGTTATTCCCTTCTTAAAAAACTACCAGTCTGTTGTTGGGATTTTAATTCTTGCTTTTGTATTACACTCTATCCCCGATGAGTTTGCCGAGGGGATAATAGGAAAATATAAACGAATTCCGGTTGTTGTTTATATAATTATTTTCTTTGTGTTTCTTTGTTTATATGGCATGTTCAAATCAAGCGAACAGGTAATGCCAATATATCTTCGATTTTAGAAATTTATTTAATAAATCCATTATAGCCGTCCATCAGCGCATTGATAAATAATTTTCCGTGCAACCGGTATACCTCCGAAGTAAAATGTATCCCATCGATTCTCAAAAGCCCTGCTTTGAACCATTTTTTTGAAGACAAATAGCCATTTGTTATTTTATACAAATTCCATATTGCTATATGGTTTTTGTCGCAATAAGCCTGAATAAGGTCGCTTGCTCTTTTTATATTGATATTGGGAATCCCGTTTTTAAAAGACCCCTGCGGTGTTGTTAAAACAAGTTGCGCCTCAGGGTTTACCCCCTTAATATTTTTTACAAAAAGATTAATCTGTTCGGTAAATAATGTATCATCAAATGTAAGAGATTGTGCCTCGTTGGTTCCTAAAGAAATAATGAACAAATCAGCCTTAAGTACCTTCAATTGTTGCCAGAACAATGGTGCCATATTGTATTGTTCGTACTTGGCGCCATTTACACCAATTGTGTGTACCAGTACCCCGTTTTTCCCATTTTGTAAATCCGCACCCCAGAACATTGTGATAGTATCTTTTACATTAGTCAAAGAAATTTCATTTGTACTGCGTTGTAAAGAAATATCTGCGTTATTGTTTATTGCATTATAACTTACCGTCTCCGAAAGGGCGCTTAGTATTCCGTGAGAATTGTTTGTAAATAATTTTATTCTATTAAAATTATCTTTTGTCGTGTCTCCTGATATAAGTTTTATTGTAAATGTCGTATTGGTTTCATTTGTTTGTAAAACAAAGCCGGATATGCCAGGAGAAATATTAATTTCCGGATGGGCAACCCTGTTGAATAAAAAAATTTTTTCTGACTTTGAGTAAATATCTTGTGGGGTATTAGACCCTGCTAACTGGTATGGAAAGACGAGGCCCCTTCCGGCATTTCCGAAATCCGCCTGTAGTTTAGATCGTATCTCAGAAGACATGAAATCGGGCTGTATATGAGAATCGCCGATGTGAACAACGACCACATTCTTTCTTTTTCCTTCTTTTAGCTCTTTTAATTTAACATAAAATCCATTGAGAGAATTATTATAAATCCTATTAAGCAATGTGTTGATCTCCGGAAAAGGCCTATAATTTATATTTACTTTCGCAATGGGTTTTTGAGGGTACACGGCATTGCACGACAACAGAAAAAGCAGAAGCAACATTTTTTTACACTCTTTTTGTACAACAGTACAATGCATTTTTTTATAATTAAAATGAATGCTGCGGTTTTTAAAATAAAGAAGCATTCCGACATGTTGAGGAATATATTATAATGCCAGAAATGCTTCTTTGCTGGCCATCTAAAGCCTTTCGTATAACGCTCTAAGTTTTCCCCTGGTCATAATCTTTTCCCAGTCTTTTCCTAATGCATTTTCCCAAAGTGGCTTCATTCCCAGCGAAACATTAATCATTGTATCAAATTGCTCCTCTGTCAATCCTGAACAAATTCCCGTTGGTATTTCAATCTTATTTTTCTCAACCATATATTTAAATTCCTTCACGCCTTCGGGATAATACTCCTCAAGGTGATTAAATACTATACAATTTCCAATACCATGCTTTGTTCCCAGCAGATAGCTAAGCCCATAACTAACTGCATGTGCTACTCCGACCTGGGAATAAGCAATACTCATTCCTCCTGCATAAGAAGCCATCATTAATTTATCATCACAACTGTCATCCCAATCGTTTTTATTCACATATACATCACGGCACAATTGCAAGGCTTTTTCTCCATAACTTTTGCTGAATTCGTTTAAATATGTTCCGGTAAGGCTTTCTATACAATGTATATAACAATCCATCCCTGTATAAAATCGCTGATTGGCCGGTGCATTGGCAATTAATTCCGGATCTAGTACAATTTGGTCAAAAGGAGTATAATCCGAATTCATCCCCAATTTTCTTGTTGGTCCGGTTAATACGGTTGTCCGGCTTACTTCTGCCCCGGTACCACTTAGCGTTGGTATACCTACTTTATATACACCTGGCACTTTTACAAGGTCCCACCCCTGGTAATCGGCGCTGCTTCCCGGATTAGTCATCATTAACGAGACAGCTTTAGCAAGGTCCATTGCCGAACCGCCTCCAATGCCTACAATACCACTTACCGTACCACATTCTTCTTTTAGTTGTCGGGCTATATTATCCACGTAATAGGTTTTGGGTTCGTGCGTAACATCAGCAAAAATTATTTTGTCTTTCCCCCTTAACGGAATTTTTTGAGCAAGAGGTTTACCTTCGAAAAAATGATCTACCAGGAAGATTATTGGCGCATCTTTTTTCCTGTTTGGCAATAAAATTTCGTCTAGCTGATCAAATGAGCCACGTCCATAAATAACGTAGCCAATCATTTTAAAATTTCTGAATTTCATTTTTCTATATTTTTCTATTTTAACAGTTCTTCTATATCCGGGTCGCCGCGTAGGTTATTCATCTGGTGCATTATGTTATCATATCGTTGCATTACATACCTGCCTGGGGGGTTAACAGTATATTGTTTCGGATTGGGAAGACAGGCTGCAATCATCGCTGCTTCTGTTTTTGTAAGGTTAATTGCATTTTTGTTGAAATAAATAACAGATGCCTGCTGTACGCCAAAAATTCCTTTACCGGTTTCTGCCACATTTAAATATACTTCCAATATCCGTTTCTTGTTCCACAATAATTCTATCATAAAGGTAAAATAAACTTCGAGTGCTTTTCTGAAATAACTACGGCCTTGCCACAAAAAAACATTTTTGGCCACCTGCTGGCTAATAGTGCTGGCACCCCTGATTTTGTTGGGATGTTTCTTATTGTATTTTTGCGCTAGTTTTATTGCCTTCAGATCAAACCCGTCATGATCGGGAAAAAGTTGATCTTCGCTTGCCATAACGGCTAATTTCATTTCTGCGTTTATGTGATCCATATCAACATAGTCTCTCTTTAATCCATTTCCGTGAAGCAGCGATGAGAGTTGGGTAAGCGTAATGGGGGGATTTATCCACCGGCATAGTATTATATATACGAGTTGTAAAATAAAAAGCCACAAAAAAAACTTTTTTAAATTTTTCCATATCGTTTTTACAATCGGCATTATATATTAACTTTTTGTTGCTGTATATACTATTCCTAAAAGAAGCAATATTCCAAAAAGGATTAAAAGAGAGCCGGATATTTTATTAATCAGCATTATGTTTTTATCCGTCAGTTTTTTTCGCAGTTTTCCGGCCAATACAACTTTCAGTATATCCGCACTCATGTTTATTATAAGACAAGTGGAGAAAACAACAATCCTTTCCTGTATAGTATTGGAAACGGCAATTGTAGTGGCGGTAGTTAGCCAAAAAGCAATTACGGCGGGATTTAATGTATTGATCAAAAAACCGGATACAAAAAGCCGGGCGTGGGTCCCTTTTGAAATTTTAATAACAGCCTCTTCTTCGTTGCGAATCTGTATTTTTTTGAAGAATACATAAAATACTCCCATGCCGATTAAAAAAAGGCTTCCGGTAAATCCGATAGATTTTTTAAAATGCAGGAGTTCTGTTACTATCTGTGAAAATGCATTACTAAGAATAACCCAAAGTAAGTCGCTTAGCCACACTCCAGCTACAAAACTAAACCCGCCAGCTTTTCCGTTGTTGAGGCTTTGTTTTATTATTGTAAATACTACCGGTCCAACTGAAAATATCAGTAATAAACTTATAGCAATACCTTTTAACAATGCATCTACCATCAGCAGAATTAATGATTTTTCAATGAAGATGAATAATATCGTCTTCCATTTACCCTTTGTTCTTATATATTGGAACAGTACTACACGGCTCACCAAACATAATGCTTTTTGCAACAGGCCGCAGCAATTTTGTTGCTTCCAGGTAGGCCGCCTGGCTAATGGGTTTATCCCCACAGCCTTTAATTACTATTCGTTTATCAATAAAATTATCAGGGTTGATTTCAGAAATATTCTTAATGTGTACAAAATTTTTTGCTTCGGATTCATTTCCAAACATTATATCTTTCACAACAGGTTGCAAAACCGATGCCACCAACATATATGCCCACATGGGTATAATAGCATCTGCAGAACAAGTTACTGCTACTATTTTCCCTTTGTATTTTTCAACATCCAGTGTTTTTAACGATTCCCTGAATTCCCTTTCCTTTAAAATTAACCCCATAAAAAGGTAATCTTTGAGATCAAATTCAATCACACTTTCTTTTGGAAAGTAATCTTCAAGGTCAAGTGTTATCAGTTCGCTTTCGCTAACTTTATTTACTAATGTATCTCCCATGTAACAAATTTACTACTATTTAATTGTGATGGGTTTCATATAAACAAAAAAGCCGGGTTACCCCGGCCTTATTACTATATAAGCAGTTAATTGAATTTACTTCTTGAGTCTTTGATATCTGCCATTTTCTTTAGCGCTTCAAACCAACCATATGATATCTGTTGCTGGAGAGACTGATATCTGTTTTTGATTTGCTGAGCAGCAATGTCCGGCGTGTCTGCGGGTTTCGTTCCAATATTGTTTACTTTAATCACGTAAACTCCATTATTTCCAGAAAACGGTTCTGATACTTTTGTTTGATATGCTTTATTAAACGAAGCTCCTATTAATTTGGGCTCCTGGCCAATACCATTCACAATTTGAGCGGTAAATGTCAGAGAAGAATCCGCTCCGGCTATAGCAATTTCTTTTCCATACGTTTTGGCTGCAGATTCCAATGAAGGAGAGGATCCCAGTTTTTTAATTATTTCATCTGCTTTTTTTTCATTTCGTACTATATACTCAATTTGGGGCCTTAGTGTTTTTGCATCGGGTATGCCTTCGGGCTGAACCTTTGTAACAACAGCAACGATAAATTGATCGGCAACACTAAATGGCTCACTGACTTCGCCTTCTTTTGCTTCAAAAGCCCATCTTATTATTTGTCTGGCATCTTGCAATCCCCCAAGGGAATAATCATTTTCCTTTACGATACCAGGATAGTCAATTTTTCTCAGTCCATTCTTTGCAACATACGCATCAAGCGATTTTAACGTTCTGGCTGTACCGGAAAGTTTTGTTGCCTGCGAACTGGCTGTATTAATTGTTTCGTCACTAGGTAAAATTTCCTTTGCCATGTATGCTATTTTGTACGCTGTTTCAAAGTTTTTCTGGCTGATTACTTCAATATAATGCCATCCGAAATCTGTTTTTACAACTTTTTTATCTCCGGCATTACCATTAAAAATTGTTTCAGCAAATTCCTTTGCCAGTGTACTAAATTGACTTGCCGTGAAATCATATTCTCCCTTCTTTTCTTTACTTCCTTCGTCGTCACTATATTTTAAAACCAAGGCATTAAAATCTGCTCCGGTTTTTACAGCCGCGGCAATACTATCTGCTCTTTTATGTGCAATACTGTCTTCGAGTTTGGGCTCTCCGGATTGAGGGTCTTTCGTAGCAATCAAAATATGGCGGCATTTTACACTATCCGGCATTTGGCGCGATGCCAGCATTTTTGCCAATACAAAATTCTTGCCATCAAGATATGGGCCATATACGCTGTTGATGGGGGTTGTGGCAACGGAGTCTTTTTGAGGCATTGTTAATTTCGACTTAGGAACAAATGCATCGTTATAATTAATGGCACTCATATTCCTTGCCACAAAGATTTTTGCATTTGTATCAGCAACAAAAGAAGATTTTAAAACACTTAGTGCATCCAAAGATTTTGCCGTATCGGCAATACTCGGTTCTGCATTAAAAGAAACATAAGATATATTCCTGCCACCTTCTTGTTTGTACAATTTTTCATGTTTTTTAGCGTAGCTGACAATTTCGTCGTCTGATACTTTAACAGCGCTATCATTAATAACATTGTAAGGGATAGATACATAGGAAATGTTAGCAAATGTTTTGCTTTCCGTATTTTCTTTTTCCTGCATCCATTTCGGATAGTAAGCACTGCCACTTATAAGAGATGTATATTTCTGGTATAATGTCTGCAACTTCAACGGCTCAACGATTTGTTGATCCACAGCTTCTTTTTGTTCCCCTTTGAATTTTTTAGCCTGTTGCCACCATTGTTGGGCTTTAGCTATATCATATACACCGGTAGCTTTATCTGTAAATGCCTGCTTGAGTGTTTGCGGGGCATCATCACTAAAAATTATGCTACTTAGTTCCTTGGGGGTAAAAATCAAACCAAGTTTATCAAATTCTTCAGTAAGTATTTTTTCGGCTACTATCTGGTCCCAAACTGATTGGCGAAGCTGATAAATCATATTTCCGCTTACCCGCCCGCCATATTGGTCTTCCATCTGTTTTACTTTATTACTGAACTCGTTATATGTTATAGCATCCCCGTTAACTTTTCCAATGTCGTTGGATCGGGACCCAAAGAAACGGTTACTACCTTGTTTAGCATCCATTAATATAAATCCAATTAAGCTAAGGGCAATTACCGCAATTACTATGGCAGCTCCTTTTTCGCGGATATTCTGAATAATTTGCATAATATTCAACAATTAAAATGGAGGGCAAAAATAGGTTAAAATTCAATATGAATAAGTAAAATTAGCAGTTTATAGACCTGAATTTAGGGTATTTTGTTTTGGTGGCTGCTTTACCCAAAGTAAAATTTTTATAATCCACAGACCCTGTTAATTGTTTGGTTTTTCTGTTAATAAGTAGCTTTTCCAGCTTTTATTTTGTTAGGATATGGTTAATTAAAATCCAGTCTGGCGAACAGGACAAAATATTGTTGTTAAATACCCCAGGATTGTGCAGGTTTTTTACACAGGTTTTTGTTGTGTCAATAACTAAAAGTTATACATCCGGATACTTATTAACAATTATGTATTTAATAATCAGGCATTATTAAAACTCTTGTAAATCTTGGTTTTGATAACTTTAATATCTTTTTTTAGTTTGTTAATTTCTTGTGGATGTTTGTTAATAAATGGTTTACTTTAATTTTACTATTTGAAAAATAGTTGAATTTTACACAAATTAACATTCCTAATAGTAGTAGGTTATTTATAAAAAAAAGTATTAAATATATATTATGTCTGATATTAACAGCGCAAAGATATTATTGAAAAAAAAGGGGTTTTTGGATATTATGGTTGATCCAATGTTGGATATTTTTGCAGAAATTGATAGATTAAAAAAGGAAAAGAATGCGATCATACTGGCACATTACTACCAGGAACCTGATATTCAGGATGTTGCGGATTATATAGGTGATAGTTTAGGGTTAGCCCAACAAGCAGAGAAAACAGAAGCCGATATAATTGTTTTTGCCGGTGTTCATTTTATGGCAGAAACCGCTAAAATATTAAATCCCGGAAAAAAGGTATTACTTCCGGATTTAAATGCCGGCTGTTCATTAAGTGATAGTGCCCCACCGGAATTATTTAAATTGTTTAGGGAAAAATATCCGGATCATATTGTTATTACATATATCAACTGTTCTGCAGGAATGAAAGCGTTGAGTGATATTATCTGCACAAGTAGCAATGCTGAAAAAATTATTGAAAGTCTTCCTGAAGATCAAAAAATTATTTTTGCACCTGATAAGAATTTGGGAGCTTACTTGAATAAGAAGACAGGGAGGAATATGGTTCTTTGGAATGGCTCTTGTATGGTACATGAAATATTTAGTTTGGAAAAAATAGTAAAATTAAAGCTTCGCCACCCTCAGGCAAAAGTTATCGCACATCCTGAATGCGAAGAGTCCATTCTGACAATTGCGGATTATATAGGTAGCACTACAGGATTACTCAATTATTCAAAAAAAAATAATGCTCTTGAATATATTGTTGTTACAGAATCCGGCATATTACACCAAATGCAAAAAGCTAATCCAAATAAAACATTTATTCCAGCTCCGCCAAATAATACATGCGCATGTAATGATTGCCCGCATATGAAACTAAATACACTCGAAAAATTGTATTTGGCTTTACAATATGAACTTCCGGAAATTATAATGGATGAAACATTGCGTCAGGCAGCAAAGAAACCAATGGAAAGAATGTTGGAAATCAGCCGGCAATAAAAATTGTAATATTTTGCAATGGCTTATTTTAAGTGTTCAGGAATATTAATTTTTTTACTTTGTTCATCAGGAATGGGAATACCTTTTTGAAGGGAAATTGGAATTACCCCGCTCCATACTGGCAAATTAAGGTCTTCCAGATCATCATTAGCCATACCTTCTCTGATTTTAGCAGATGCTTCATTGATTTCAAAAGCAATAATCATTGTTTTGTTTATTTCCGATTCTTTAACAGCCCTCAAATAACCCCAGCTTCCGGGAACAACTTTTTCGGTAAGTTTTTTTAGCGACTCTAATTTTTTAGTATAATTATCTATTGGTTGTCCTTTTGAGAAAATTATAACAGATCTGTAATTAACGGAATGATGGAAAGCTGATTTCCCAATAACAATTCCGTCTGGTATCATAATAGAAATACAAACAGGTAAATGTTGTGATAACTGCCTCAGAAAATGGCTTCCTACAGATCCATGAATATAAATTTGATTTTCTATTCTAACAAAGGATGTGGGAAAGGCAAAAGGTTCATTATTAAAAACGTAACTGATGGTACAAAACAAGGCTTCATCTAAAATAGGAAAAATTGTTTCTTCAGAATGATCTGTTTTATGGTGAACAATGCCATTTGCTGTTTTATTTTCAGGATTCATTACAGTTGATTTTTGTTTTATTGAATTTCCGTTAGGATATTAGTACAATATAGTAAATTTTAACTCTTTAGAAGAGTTATTTGCATAAAAAGAAATTTCCTTTGTTGTAAATTACAGGGCATAAAAGAAAAGAAATGAATCCATTCTGGGCAAGTATCATTACTAATACCGTATATAAGCACAGGAAAAATATAAGGAAGCAAAAGTATTCCGGATATGTGATGGCAAAAGGCTTCCATATATTGCGTATGGTTTCTGTACGAGCTGTAAAAGATTTTTTTTTGATAGCTGCAGGAATTTTTTCAGCCTCTTTTGGACTAAAGGCATTTCTACTGCCTAGTAATTTTATTGATGGAGGCGCTACGGGGATATCCCTTCTTATTACCGAGTTGACCAGGATACCCTTTTCTTTTTTGGTTATTGGCGTTAATATTCCATTCATTTTGCTGGGAATGAATGTCATTAATAAAAAATTTGCTTTTAAAGCTGCGCTTGCGATTACAGGGCTTGCTATCTGTGTAGGACTGATTACTTTCCCCGTCGTAACGCAAGATAAATTGCTAGTAGCAGTATTTGGAGGGTTTTTCCTGGGAGCCGGAATCGGGTTGACAGTTCGAGGAGGGGCAGTAATAGACGGTACAGAGATATTGGCAATATATTTAAGTAAGCGAGTAGGGACATCCATCGGCGATATAATACTCATTTTTAATATTATTGTGTTTTCTGTAGCAGCTTATCTCCTTTCTGTAGAAGCAGCGCTTTATTCTATTATTACTTACCTGGCTGCTTCTAAAACCCTGGATTTTGTTATAGAGGGAATTGAAGAATATACAGGAGTTACAATTATTTCACCACATTCTGATGAGATAAGAGAAATGATTGTGAGTATTATGGGCAGAGGAGTTACGGTATACCAGGGCAGGAGGGGTTTTGGAAAGTCAGGGGAAGGTTTTGACAGTGATATTATTTATACTGTAGTAACACGCCTCGAGATCAGTAAATTGAATCTTGAAATAAAGAAAATCGACCCTAACGCTTTTGTTGTGATGAGTTCGGTCAAGGAGGCAAAGGGGGGCATGATTAAAAAAAGAAGGCTTAAAGATTAATTTAATAAATATTTGAAGCTCTGAGGTTTTGTATTATCTTGTTGTTTATCTGTAATATTGCAGACATTGTTTGCACATTGAAAATGAATTATCAGAGACTACCTTGTACGTTTATCTGATTGAAGGGAATAATTGAGAATCGTACGTCACATATCATTTCTGAAGGCTGTTTTTATTCATAGTATATCAGCATTTGGTGGCCCTCAGGGGCATACAGGAATGGTGATGAAGACATTCGTGGATAGAAGAAAGGATATAACAAAGGAAGAACTGATGGAGTATATTTCCTTTTGTCAGATGTTGCCTGGAGCTTCATCTACACAAACACTTACACTAATCGGTTATAAGCGAGGAGGGGTTCCCCTGGCAATTCTTACACTGCTTATCTGGATTTTCCCCGCATGTTTTTTAATGGGTTCATTTGCGTTTATTGTAACAGATATTGGTGCGAAAAATCTTAATAGCAGTATATTTCAATTTATCCAGCCAATGGCAATCGGGTTCCTGGCTTATGCAGCCATTAAAGCTTTTAAGATTTCAGTACATAATCTCATAACGGAAATAATAATGCTGGTTGCAATGGTTATTTCCTATTTAACATTTAAATCTCCTATAATGTTTCCCATATTGATAATTGTAGGAGGTATCACTACAAACTTTAGTGATAAGCGAATTCCGGAAAGAGAAAAAGTAAAGCCCCGGCATATTCGATGGACAAATATATGGTTGTTTTTATTAATATTTATTATAGCAGGAATACTTAGTAGCTCTGCGAGGAAATATGAGTGGCCTGAAAGAAAAGCCTATAATCTTTTTGAAAATTTCTATCGATTCGGAAGTTTTGTATTTGGCGGCGGAGATGTATTAATTCCTATGATGCTAGACCAGTATGTTGCAAGGCCTAATGCTGATAAGTATAAAGATAGTAAAGAGAATTTTATTAGAATAGAGCGAGAAGAATTATTGACAGGGGCTGGAATAGTCCGTGCTATACCAGGGCCTGTTTTTTCAATTGCGTCATTTACCGGCGCAATAGCTTTTAAAAGCGAAGGCAGGCCTGTTCAGGTTTTAGGCTCCGTTATAGGATCGGTGGCAATTTTTTTGCCTAGTGCGTTACTCGTTTTGTTCTTTTTCCCTGTGTGGCAATATTTAAAAAAATATGTTGTAGTATTTAGGGCACTAGAAGGCATTAATGCTGTCGTTGTTGGTTTAATGTGGGCTGCAACACTTTATTTACTCAAAGATATCTCTATTACAGCGATGAATGTCTTAAGTCTCATTAACCTGGCAGTAATTGGCGGAACAATATTAATATTGCAGTATACAAAGATTCCCGCACCTTTTATTGTTATCGGGTGTATTCTTCTGGGTTTGTTTTTTTAGATTTATTTATAGTAAGAATTATTTACAATTTCGTCTCTAACCGCATCGGGCACAAGGTATCTGAAAGATTTGCCATTTTTTATTAACTCACGTATACGAGTAGACGAAATTTCAATTAGCGGGGCATTAACTATTTCTACATTAGCATTGATTGTATTGGATACCGGGTAATCTGGCCTTAGGTATATATATATTTTTGTTGATCTGATAATATGCTTAAAGTTTTTCCACTTATGAAGGTTTTCAAAACTATCGCTTCCCATTATTATGCAAAATTCGTGTTGGGGATATTTCTCTCTAAGATATGTGAGTGTGTCTGCTGTATAGGAAGGCTTGGGAAGCCCAAACTCAATATTAGATACTCTTAAGTTATTTTCTCCTTCAATAGCTGTTCTAATTAGGTGTAATCGATGATATTCATTGAGCAGGCTCGAAGAAGATTTATGTGGATTTTGCGGAGAGACAACAAGCCAAACTTGTTGAATATCAGTAAAATTAGCGACATGACTAGCAATTATAAGGTGCCCGTTATGAACGGGATTAAAGGAGCCAAAATACAAACCGATTTTCATAATTATAATGCAATCAAATATAGTTTAGCATTCTTCTACCCAAATATTTTCTGCTTCATTAAGTCGTAAACTTAAATGATAACCCGCAACTAAAATAGAAATTGGGTCTCCCAGTGGAGCAATCTGGTCTATAGTTATTTTTTCTCCGGGAACACAGCCCATTTCCATGAGTTTCAAAAAAATATCATCTTTTTCGAAATGTTTTACAATAACAGTTTTTCCTACCAGGATCTCTGAAAGCCTTTTTTCCATGCAATAATATTAAGGTGCAAATGTATTCATTCGTAATAGTTTAATAATTTCGATTTTAGAAAATACACCATGCCTGTAAAATTTTTTTTTCCTGATACAAAAATAACCTTAACCCGGCGAAACCAGCTTAAGCAATTTATTGAGAGTATTTTTCTTTCGGAAAAGAAAAGGCTTGCTTCTCTTTCTTATATATTTTGTAATGATGAGTTTCTTTTAAGCATAAACCAAAAGTTTTTAAAGCACGATTATTATACAGATATTGTAACTTTTGATCTTTCTGATAACAATAAAGATGAAATTATTGGCGAGATTTATATAAGCATTGACAGAGTAAGGGAAAATGCTGAAAATATTGGGGAGAAGCAAGCTACAGAACTATTAAGGGTTATTTTCCATGGGGCTTTACATCTCTGCGATTATAGGGACAAAATACCAAAGGACAAACAGATAATGCGCTATAAGGAAGATCACTACCTTCAACTCTATTTGAAATCCTGAATTTGTTTCACAAGGAACAGTTTCTTACCGAAACATACTTATGTAAAAAAATGTTCCACGATTCACAGTTTCTGTTGGGAACATGTAGTATTTTTATTCTATGAACAGGAAAAAATGGACACCCAAAACCGAAGTAACACAAGATATTCTAAAGGCACGAGAGAAAAAAAAATGGCAATTAGCACTACGAAGGTATATCATTGAAAAAAAGCCATCTTATGATTATGCACCCTATTTCGGAATTGATATTGAAGGATTTAGAGAGTGGATAGCAGTGCAGTTTGATATGAGTTTAAACTGGGGCAATTTCGGTATATCCTGGCAATTAGACCATGTTATACCAATGAGCTATTTTGATTTTTCAAAAAAAGATGATTTATTGCTTTGCTGGAATTTTCTAAATATAAGAGTGGAGAAAATAACAGAATCATTAGTTTCTGACCCCAAACAAAATATCTTATCGGCTAAAAATTATTTTTTTCTTTTATATGATAAAACACAGCTTGATTTTCTCCTTGATTTAGTTGCAAAAATTGAATCGATCGAAAAAACACCCATAAATATATCTCCGGCTATATTTGATTTTATTACGACTAATAATGACAGAATTCTAAAACTTAAATCCCTTCAGCCCGAAGATTTGCTTCGGGTCAATCAAGGGGTTGCATTGAATAATGTCTTAATCGAAAGAGATATTGTCAATAAGTTTGGTAACCAATAAAATACTTTACTGTATTACCTTTGCCGCCTAATGTTTCCTGAATACGATATAATTGTTGTTGGAGCCGGGCATGCCGGTTGCGAAGCGGCTGCAGCTGCTGCCAATATGGGCAGTAGGGTCTTGTTAATTACAATGAATATGCAAACATTTGCGCAAATGAGTTGTAATCCCGCAATGGGGGGAATTGCTAAGGGGCAGATTATCAGGGAAATAGATGCTATTGGTGGTTATAGCGGTATTGTGACAGATGAAAGCATGATCCAATTTAGGATGCTCAACCGTAGTAAAGGCCCGGCAATGTGGAGCCCCAGGGCTCAAAATGACAGAATGTTATTCTCTCAAAAATGGAGAGAAATGTTGGAAAAAACAGAAAATCTTGATTTCTATCAGGATATGGTACATGGGCTGATTGTAGATTCCGGGCGAACCTGCGGTGTGGTCACAGGATGGGGGCACAGAATCCAGGCAAAAGCAGTTATTTTAACTAACGGAACTTTTCTTAACGGAATTATCCATGTGGGAGAAAAGCATTTGGGCGGTGGAAGAATGGCGGAGAAAGCGGCTACCGGCATTACAGAACAATTAATTGCCCTGGGATTTGAAAGTGACAGGCTTAAGACCGGAACACCTCCTCGTATCGATGGTCGGAGTCTGGACTATTCCCGGATGGAAGAGCAAAAAGGCGATGAGGCAATAACAGGATTTAGCTATTTGAAAATCAACAAGTTAAGTGCAAAAAATCAACGAAGTTGTTGGATTACCTACACGAACCAAAAAGTTCATGATATTTTAAGAACCGGGTTTGAAAAAAGTCCGATGTTTCAGGGAAGAATTCAGGGGATTGGTCCAAGATACTGTCCAAGTATAGAAGATAAGATAAACCGCTTTGCAGAAAGAGACAGGCATCAGTTATTTGTTGAACCAGAGGGATTTCAAACCATTGAAATTTATGTCAATGGTTTTTCTTCCTCGCTTCCAGAAGATATCCAATACAAAGCACTCAAAAATATTCCGGGATTTGAAAAATGCAAGATGTTCAGACCCGGGTATGCGATCGAGTATGATTATTTTCCGCCCACACAACTTAAATTCAGCCTGGAAACAAAAATTATAGAAAACCTGTTTTTTGCCGGTCAAATAAACGGCACTACCGGTTATGAAGAAGCCGCTTGCCAGGGTTTAATAGCCGGGATTAATGCGCATCAGAAAATAAATGAAAAAGAACCGTTTGTATTAAAAAGAAGCGAAGCGTACATAGGAGTGCTAATTGACGACCTGATTAACAAAGGTACGGATGAGCCTTACCGGATGTTTACCAGCAGAGCTGAGTTTAGGACCTTGCTTAGGCAGGACAATGCCGATTTAAGATTAACGGCATTAAGTCATAAACTAGGCCTCGCTTCTGACGAACGTATGGGTTTGGTTCGCCGAAAGGAAAACGATATTGTAAAAATTAAAGAAATATTTGACTCTTCTTCAATTGAACCGGAAGAAATAAATACATATTTAGAAAACATTTGTTCTTCACCGTTAGAAAAAAAGCAAAAGATCAGGCAATTATTATTAAGGCCCAACCTTGGTATTTGTGGAATAATGAATGCAATCCCTTCTGTAAAAAAATTGTTGCAAAACTATGAAACAGAAACCCTGGAACAAGCAGAGATACAAATCAAATACAGCACTTACATTGAAAAAGAGAAGGAACTGGTTAATAAAATGAGCCAGCTTGAAGATCTCATTATCCCGGATAATTTTGATTATGAAAAACTAACGTCATTAAGCAATGAAGCCAGACAGAAATTTAAAAAGATAAAACCTCGCACGTTGGGCCAGGCATCAAGAATATCAGGAGTTAATCCCAGCGATGTTCAGATATTGATGGTATTTATGGGAAGGTAAGAGTAAAATAAAATCAGTATTTTTCCAAAAGAAACACAACAATCTTTATTTAATCTTAAACTATTGCATCAAATGAAAAAGATTTTCAAAAACGGCCTTATAGCCGGAGTATTGTTGAGTATAATAAGCTACGGGGGGTTGTATATTGCCATATCTTTTTTTCCCTCCATTTTTGTAGAATATAATAATCCTTTATTCAATTCCGGAAGCGAGCGGGATATTATGTTTTATGCACATGCCTTTATAATCAGTTTTGCATTATCCTGGTTTTGGGAAAGATTCAAAACACTATTCAGGGGAAATTTTATTTTAAGAGGGTTTGAATTTGGCCTTGTCTATGCTGCGACGGCATTGGTACCCGTTATGTGGATAAGCTTTAGCGCTATGGATATAACTTTTATAATGGTGGCAAGCTGGTTGTTATATGGGTTATTACAAGCATTGATAGCCGGAGTTATTTTTGCGAAGCTGAGCCCATAGAAAAAATCTATAACTGAATTGATTTCATGGTAATATTGAATTCTACCAATAATTCTTCTCGGGTTCTAATCATTCCGCCCAGTTTTTTGGGGGGAGATAAATTGAAATCGGAGAAATTTACCGGTCTCCGGCCTATCAGATGAATAATACCAGTGTTATTTTCTTTTGAAAAAGAATAATTTACAAAATAATTTTTCGAAACTCCGGCAACTTCTATATTAACCAAACCGGATATGTTTTCTCCAGAGGATTTAAAATCAGGCATTTTGCTGAGAGAAATAAAATGTATAGTCAATTTTGGAAATTCCTTTGATTTTAATGTTTTGCAAAGGTCACTTGTCATCATTGCATTGTGGCAATCAAAACTTTTTACATCAAGCCGGATAGCGCCCTTCAAAGGGAAAAGAAACTCATTAGAGTTGTTTTTATAAACAAGGATTGTGTCCGGGCCAGAATAATCCGAAATATCACAGGTGAATTTATTTATATTAGTGCTTCCGGAAACCTTTAGTGAACTACCACGAATTAAAACCCATTTTGCCAAATAAGGATTAGATGCAGGTACAAAAACGGATTTTTGCGAAAACGAAACAAAGGTAACCATCCAGCAAATAAACAATATTGATATATAAAGGATACTGCCTTTCATAAAATCAACTAGTGTAAAAAAACGGTTGAAAAAAGAAAATCAGGATGAAATCAACCACCCTGATTTTCAAAAAAACCAATAACACATATTTGAAAATTAGAAACCCACAACGGCTTCTACAACGATACCATGGAATTTGCCACCATTTCTGTAATCGGTTTTGATAAATTTGTCATATTCCTGAGTAACATATTCCGCTTTAAGCAGGGTGTTTTTGGTAATAAACCAACCACCAGCTACAGCAAAGCGATTTACATTTACATCATTGGTGTATCCTTGTAATTCAGCAGATACGGTATTGTAGCGCAAACCAATAAATGCATTTTCAGCAGCACCAAATCTATAAATACCGTCTACAGCTATTTGAGAAGCTCTTCTGCTTACTTTTTCAGCTTTGGAATATCCTTGAGAAACTTCATAGGTACCGAAAAATTCAAGCCCTTTATATTTTGCAAAACCATTAAACATTACTGCATCGACTTTTTTGCTGAAATTGGGGTTGAAACGCCCGGAAAATGCGATTGCAGTAGAAGCTTGAGCGGCAGCCGGTGTACCGGATACCCATTTTTCCATAACATTTTGATAGTTAGATCCTGTACGGTCGCCACCATATAATGTAAGCCCGCTACCAGCAGAGCTACCGTTGTGATATAAACTACCGCTTGCTCTCAGGCGGAGACCATTACTTAATTTTTTGTCAATTCCAGCCTTTAATAAGATCGAAGGGCTTCTTTTATCGTTGCCATCTGCAACTGTTGAATTCAAGACAGAATCAACGTTTCCTTTGAGCATGCCGCTTGTTAGGCCAATCATTCCAAACAAGCCATTCTTTTTCAGGTAAACTTCACCACCAATTTCGGTTGCGTAACCATCCATAACATAACCTTCCATGAAAGGATTCCATAAAGTTTGTCCACCGTCGCTTCTCCGGAAATGTTCGTCACCATAGTTTACTTCGAAGTGGCCAATCTTTATGGTAGTTATTTTCATCAGGTCTGACCACAACTTTCCTTTGAAGGGAAGCTTGTCGAATTGGATGTATCCACCCTTTACCCATGTTTCATTATGATGGCGGGAAGACAAATAGCTTGTTACATTCAGAGCAATCCCGTCACCCAGTTGAACATCCATAAATGCATTTGCCTGGGCAGTCATGAAACCGGAAGCCAATGGGTATAATTTATTTGCCTGGGCAGTAGCAACGGTATTTCCTGTATTATTATTAGCGGTGTTTTCATGTTTCAGGCTTTGCCATTGCTGTGTAAAGCCGGCGCCGAAACGAACCTTTAGTCCGTCAAATTTGGCGTCATTATCTTTTGGAGTTTCGAAAACATTAATTCCGGATTGATCATAAGCACGCCAATTGGCGATAGTAGGCTGCTGTGCAAATAGGACTGTAGGTAAAGTACCCAAAGCAGCTATCAATGTTAGTTTGTTAATTATACTTTTCATAATTTTTTGGGTTTTGATTTTGTTTTTTAATGTCAATTGGTTTTATTTTTTAATAGTAGCATCAAATTTTAATGTGATATCTTTTCCTGTTTTCATTGCTCCGAACATAAAAGAAGGTGGCTCAACACCCCAATCTTTCATACTGATAACCTTACTGCCGGTAACAGTTATACTTTTATCTGCGTTTAGTTTTAAGGTGAAAGTGACTTCCGTTTCCTTGCTTGTTCCTGCTATAGCCAGCTTGCCAGTTGTTTTAACAGTATAAGTAACCCCGTCTGATGAAGAAACAGTACCGCTATTTGCCGTATAAGTGATATACGGGTTTTTGTCGCTCTTTAAAGATTTATAAGCATTTTTATCGAGGCCGCTGTGTTCGCTTTTCAATTCTGAAACGGGAGTCATAAAGAATAGCGAAGAAACACCGGTGATCCTTCCGCTTGCATTTATTGCAAATGTTGCATCGCCACTTCCTCTTGCAGACTTCATACTCCAGTCGTGTAAAGTAGAAGTTCCGTTGATAACAAGCGTCACGTTGTCTTTTATGGTATACTTTACCTGGGCAAAAGAAGTGGTTACTAACCCGGAAAGAATTAGTAACACCGGCATAAGAAGTTTAAGTAAGTTTCTTTTTTTCATTTTTGATTTTTTTAATTAAGATTAATCAGGTTTTTCCGGGTGTAAAAATAGAATGGCCCAAACCCGTGGCTAATGATATGAATAATGTTGCAACATGATTGTTGTCACATTGATTTCTGACAAAGATACTGTCGGGATTTAAAAAATTTGTATAAAACGTTCAAAATCTTCGAGATACAATAAAGACAATTCACAATTGTTAAAAAAAACAACTAAAACATTATAGCATCAGCAATAGGTATAACTTTGCCTCTCGCTATTTTTGATGTGTATTTGAGAAAATTTCTACGATATTTCAATTGGCTACTGAGCGTAACATTACTCTCTCTGCAAGCCCAGGCCCAGTGTTCTCAAAAAATTACAAATTTTCCCCATATTGAAACGTTTGATAATAACGACGGATCGTGGATCCCCGGAGGTTCAGGATCGGATTGGGCATATGGTACACCCTCAAAATCAGTTATAAATTCTGCAGCATCCGGTTCCGATTGTTGGATTGTTGGGGGGCTTACCGGAACCGCATATACAAACGGAGAACTATCCTGGCTGCAAAGCCCGTGTTATGATTTTACGGGATTAAAATATCCCTATCTTTCTTTTAAAATTTTTTGGGAAACAGAAAAACTATATGATGGAGCAGGGTTGCAATATTCCGTAGACAATGGGTCTAGCTGGAAGGACCTGGGTTCTGTTTTATCTTCAAAAAATTGTTTAAATACCAATTGGTATAACACCGAATCAGTGAGGTATTTAAACGGGTTAAGCCATTCTTTAAATGGCTGGTCGGGAAGTACACGCAGCGGATCCGGAAGTTGCCAAACAGGTGGGGGTAGTGGGAAATGGGTTACCGCTACCCATGTGTTAGACGAATTGAAAGGGTCTCCGTCTGTTATTTTCCGGTTTGTTTTTGGTGCAGGGACAACGTGTAACAATTTTGATGGTTTTGCCGTTGATGATTTTTCTGTTTCCGAAGGACCTGATAACCGGGCGGCCTTTGACTATACTTGTATGGGAAGTTCTGTTGTTCAATTCAATAATTTATCAGACTATTGCCCGGATAGCGAATGGGATTTTGACGATCCTCTTTCGGGAGCATTAAATACATCAACAGAGAAAAATCCTAAACACACATTTATATCACCCGGGAAACACAATGTGATGTTGGTTGTCAGCAGCCTATATGGCAAACCTGATACCATACGGTCAGTAATTACAACCTTATCAGTGAAAGCTTCCGTTTTATCTTCAATTCTGTGCCCGGAAGACAGCAATGGGCAATTGCAGGCAACTGCGACCGGATCCGCTGTTATTAATTATATATGGAACACCGAGCCTGTTCAGTTAGGCAATACAGCCGTTGGGCTTACTGCAGGTACTTATATGGTTGAGGCTTCCTCGAACGATGCTTGTGCGGCAACCGATACTATACAAATAGCTGCTCCGTCAAAAATATCTCATACACTTAGTTATCATAATCCCGGGTGTACATACAGTAAGGGAGAAGCATTTGTTTCCATTACCGGGGGAAATGCACCTTATACATATTCCTGGTTTCCGGCAGGGGGAAATAACGCATTGGCAACCGGGCTTGATGAAGGAAAATACCTGGTAAGAATAACAGACAATAACCAATGTAAAGATTCGGCAGAAGTAAATATTATTACTGTATATCCACCATTAATAGAAATAGATACCATAGTGAATGTAAATTGTAATGCCGGAAATGATGGCATGGCACGGATAAAAATTTCCGGAGGGCAAAATCCGTATACCATACAATGGAATATACCCAGCCTGGGAAATAGTCAGGCAATTTCCGGATTGAAAGCAGGAGATTATATAATTACCGTAACAGACAGTAATCAATGCTCATCAAAGAAGCATATCTCCATTTCAGAACCTCCGGTGGTTGAAAGAAGGGCGGAATTACAAAATGCAACATGTGGTTTTTCCAATGGGAAAATATCAATCATTACAGCTGGCAATTATACCTATCAATGGATTCCTGCAATAAGTTCATCTTCTTTGGCTGATAATATTCCTCCCGGAACTTATAATGTGAGAATGACCGATTCCAACGGATGTAACTACGAAATAAAAAACATGCTATTAGTAAATATCGGGAAGCCCGCAAACCCTTTTTTAGGAAAGGACACGGCTTTCTGTACAGGAGAAAAAATAATTGTAACGCCTGGCCCCTTCGAAACATATTTGTGGCAGGACGGAACTTCCGGCGAAAAATATATTATTGATAAATCGGGGACATATTGGGTAACGGTTTTGAATGAGTCAAATTGTAAGGCTACAGATTCTATCAGGGTTACAATACTAGATCATTGCGTTGATCTTTATTTTCCGGATATATTTACACCTAACAACGACGGGCTTAATGACACATATGGCCCAGTTGGTAATTTTAATGCTGTTAGTAATTACAAGCTTATTATATACAATCGTTGGGGGGAGATGGTTTTTTCTTCTGACGATCCAAGAAAAAAATGGGATGGATTTTTAAACGGGAAACTAATTCCAAATGCTACCTATATATGGCATGCTGCATATGAGTTCAGAAACCAGGGGAAAAAAATAAAATCAGGAACTCTTGTGCTGATTCGTTGATTTTAATTCCAATAAAATCCATTGGCCTGCCACCTACATAATCTGATTTATTATACCTAAACGCATGACAAACGTCATGTTTTGAATTAGTATGCGTATCTAGATTTGTGACACTATGCGGAAGTAGGCTAATACTGCACCGTGTATATGTTTGCCTTGTGTTAATGTTGGTTAGGTTACTTCCATAGTAATAAATTACGAATACACAAATCATATGAAAGCGGACACTCCAACGCAAGGGCAGGATATTGCCAAATCTGACCCACGCCTGAAGCTGATTGCAGCAAAGATCAAAAAAGAAAATTATAGAGCAGATGCCCTTATTGAAATTCTTCACACGGCACAGAATGCCTATGGTTATTTGCCTTCCGGAGTTTTGAAATATATAACACAGGAGTTGCATTTGCCGCCTTCCAGGGTTTTTTCTACGGTAAGTTTTTATCATTTCTTTTCTTTAAAATCAAAGGGAGAACACACATGTTTGGTATGTACCGGCACAGCATATTCAGTTAAAGACGCACAGGCTATTTTGCACGAAATTGAGAAACCCTTTTCGGTTAAGCCCGGCCATGTAACCCCGGATAATAAACTGGGGGTACAAGCTGCACGTTGTATCGGGGCATGTGGCTTAGCCCCGGCAGTAGTATTCGACGAAGAAGTGCATGCAAAAGTAATCGCAGAAGATATTGTTAAAAAAATCAACACAAAAATTTCGGCAAAATGAACAGGCAAGACCTACAAACAATAATCTATGCCGAAAAGGCAAAAGAGCAGAACAATAAATATAAAAATAAGATCTGCGTATGTTGTGGAGCAGGCTGTATTTCTTCCGGTTCAGAAGAGGTATTGAAAAAACTTCAGGAAGAAATTAAAACCCGGGGCCTGGAAAACGAGATAGAAGTAATATCTACCGGATGTATGGGGCCTTGTAACCAAGGCCCGTTGGTAAAGTTTCTTCCCGAACATACCATCTATCAAAAAGTAGATTGCACAAATATCGGCCAGGTCGTACAAAGCCAGGTAATTGACAAGAAACCACTGGAAGATCTTTTACTTTTTGCTGATTCAAGGCCCAAACCATTTATTAATGCGGAAGAAGACCCGTTCTTTAAAAAGCAAATGAAAATTGCGTTAAAGAATTGTGGTACTATTAATCCGGAGAAAATAGAAGATTATTTAGTTCACGATGGATACAAAGCATTGGATAAAGTGCTTTTTCAAATGTCTCCGGAAGATGTGATTGCAGAGATAAAGCACAGCAGGATGCGGGGCCGTGGCGGCGCTGGTTATCCTACCGGGTTAAAATGGGAATCCGTTTACAAATATGTAAGCAACCAGAAATATGTTATATGTAACGGAGATGAAGGAGATCCCGGTGCATTTATGGACAGAAGCGTCCTGGAGGGCAATCCCCATCGTGTCCTGGAAGGTATGGCAATCGCAGCGTACGCGGTAGGAGCAAATAAAGGTTTTGCTTATATAAGAGGAGAGTATCCGTTGGCTATAAAACGTTTTGAGCTTGCAATCAAACAGGCAAAAAAATTAGGAGTACTTGGCACTAATATTTTGGGGACAGAATTTTCTTTTGATGTGGAAGTCCGTATTGGCGCAGGTGCTTTTGTTTGTGGAGAAGAGACGGCTCTTATTGCTTCAATTGAAGGAAAAAGAGGGACACCCAAGCCAAGGCCTCCGTTTCCCGCTGAATCCGGCTTGTGGGGAAAACCAACACTAATTAACAATGTAGAAAGTTATGCAGGCATTGCACCTATAATTAATAATGGCGGAGAATGGTATAGTGAGATAGGGACACCAAAAAGCGCCGGCACAAAAGTTTTTGCCCTAGCAGGAAAAATAAATTATTCCGGGCTGATTGAAGTTCCGATGGGTACAACTTTACGAGAAATCATATTTGACATAGGCGGTGGTATTCAGGGTGGCGGGCAATTTAAAGCTGCTCAAACCGGCGGTCCTTCGGGCGGATGTATTCCTGCGGAACACCTTGACGTTAAAATGGACTATGAATCACTTATAAGCCTGGGTTCGATCATGGGGTCGGGAGGCTTGATTGTAATGGATGAAACCTCTGATATGGTGGATGTGGCAAGATATTTTATGGAGTTTTGTATGGATGAAAGTTGCGGTAAATGCGTTCCCTGCCGCGTAGGAACAAAAATGATGCACGACCTGCTGCAAAAAATATGTGATAATAAAGGGTCTACAATAGATTTGGAAAGGTTAGAAGAATTGGCTGTATATGTAAAAGAAACAAGCCTTTGTGGGCTTGGAGCATCAGCACCTAATCCTCTTTTAAGTACTTTACGCCATTTCAGGCACGAATACGAAACCAGGATCAACCACGATTAATAATATCATTTTCAAAAAAAATATTTCTCCGGAGGAGAATCTTATGGCTAAGATCACAATATATATAGATGATAAAAAACTGGAAGTAGAAACCGGCAGGACAATTCTTGATGTTTGTAAGGAAAACAACATCGAAATACTTACGATGTGCCACCTTAAAGGACTTACAGATATTGGCGCCTGCAGGCTTTGCCTCGTAGAGATAGAAGGAATAAACAAACTATTATCTGCCTGTACAACAAAAGTTGCGGCCAATATGGTGATACACACACAAACCGAGAGGATTAAACGGTACCAGCGTATTACAGCCGAACTGTTTTTTGCTGAACGAAACCATATGTGTTCTGTATGTGTTGCTAATGGCAAATGTGAATTGCAGAACTTGGGGTATAAAGTAGGAATGGACCACATCAGATACCCGCATTTATTCCCGCAATGCAACGTAGACACATCTCATCCGTGGTATGTACTGGATCATAACCGTTGTATAATGTGTACAAGGTGTGTAAGAGTATGTGGCGAAGTAGAAGGTGCATTCAACTGGGGGGTTATGAACCGTGGCAACCAGGTAAGGGTTATTTCTGATTTCAATACTCCATGGGGAGACTCCACTACTTGTACATCTTGCGGAAAATGTTTGCATGCATGCCCTACTGGGGCCATTTGGCCAAAAGCAATTGTACAGGGGCAGTTGGATAAAAAACCTAATATTATTGGCGAATTAATGGACAAGAGGAAAATGGGACTTTAATAATAAAAAATCAAAATTATAAAATGAGTAACCGAAAAAAATTAGCTACAGTATGGTTGGGGGGCTGTTCGGGCTGTCACATGTCATTGCTTGATATTGACGAGAGGATACTTGATGTGGCAAAGCTCGCCGACATTGTGAAATGTCCTATTGTAGAT